>NZ_JBDLLU010000001.1 GCF_039749495.1 Dehalogenimonas sp. THU2
TACTAAATAGTACTATACCTCAATTATTGCACCGTTACAAGACCCCAAATAGTACTAATTTTTAGCGGCGATATGGGAAGATGGTACGGGTGGGGAAAATTCGAAATTCGAAACAAATTCTAAATACCAAACATTAAATTAAAACGGGGACGTAGTATTAATTTGCTTGAAGTTAGTGGTGGCGTCATAATGGATTTATGGACAAACAGATGACCATCGGCAAGCTGCGGGGCTTGCAGCAGATCGCTGACGAGACGGGGCGGTTCACTATGGCGGCTATGGACCACCGCGGGTCACTGGAAAAGGGGCTGTGTCTCCAGGCCGGGGAAGACTGTTACCAGCCGATGGTAGATTTCAAGCTGGACCTGTGCGCCGCTCTGGCACCGCATGCCTCGGCGGTGCTGCTGGATCCGATTTACGGCGCCGCCCAGTGTATAGGGGTGGGGGTTTTGCCGCGGCAAACCGGGCTTCTGGTCAGCGTGGAGGCTACCGGCTATGAAGGCGGCAAAACGGCGCGCGTGACCCGGCTGCTGGATGGGTGGGGCGTCGAGAAGATCAAGCGCATGGGCGCTTCCGCGGTGAAGATGCTGATCTATTTTAGGCCGGACTCCGGTGAACTGGCCACGACGCAACTGTCCACCGTCGCGCAGGTCGCCGCCGATTGCCTCAAGTACGATATCCCGTTCCTGGTGGAGCCGGTAAGTTATGCCCTGGACGGCGAGACCGCGATGGAATTCGGGCGTAAGAAAACCGAAATCGTCGTAGCGACGGCGAAAGTGATGACAGCGCTGCCCATCGACGTGCTCAAAGCTGAATTTCCCGCCGATATGTCGGTGATCGAAGATGAAGCAAAACTGATGGATGCCTGCCGGGAACTCGATGAGGCATCGGCCAAACCATGGGTGATCCTGTCAGCCGGAGCCGATTTCGCAGTATTCCGGCGCCAGGTTGAACTGGCCTGCCGAGCCGGAGCCTCCGGATTCCTGGGCGGCAGGGCGATCTGGCAGGAGGCGGTGGACATAGCCGGCCGGGTGGAGCGGCGCCGCTTCTTCGAATCGACGGCCGTGGAACGATTGAAAGAACTCAAAGACCTGACCCGGCGTCATGGGGGACCTTGGTTTCGCAAACAAGGGCTGGAGCCGGATGCACTGGGAGAGGTAGCCGACGGCTGGTACCGGGGATACTAGTTTTCAGTCGTCAGTTATCAGTTGAGAGCCGGCGGGGTCCCCGAGACGGTTATCTGGTTTTCCTGACGCTCCACCCCGGCGACACCCGGCAGGCTTGAGAGGGCGTCCGTCAGCAGTATCGGCTGTTCCAGTTTGATTTTCAGGGCGATGCCGTCACCGCCACCTGTAACCATCACCAGTCTAACACCTTCGACACGACGCATCGCCTCCTTGAAGGCGGTCAGCGATCTGCTGTTGAAGCCGTTCAGGCGCAGCATGTAATCGCCAGGGGCGAATTCCCGGGTAACCGGCTCGGGTTCGATGACGGGTTCTGTCGGGATCATCTCGGTCGCGGCTGTTGCCGCGGTGGTATCGGCCGGTACCGGGGGAACGACAGGTACGGCGACAGTGGGTGGCGGGGCGGGCGGTGAGGCTATGGTGGACGACGATGTCGCCGGCTGTTTCCCGGCTTTCTGCTCGAGTTTTTGTTTTTCCAGCTTAGCCTGAAGAACGGCCTCTTTTTGAGCGCGTTTTTCCGCTTCGGCCTTTTCCCTGGCTTCCCGTTCCGCTAGAACCCTAGCCTCCGCTTCTTCCTTTGCTTTTGCTTGAGCTTTGGCGCGGGCTTGTGCTTCAGCTTCCAGCTTCTGACGGCGTTCCGTTTCAGCCTTTTCCTTAGCTTCTTTTTCCTGCTGTTGTTTTGCCAGTTTAGCCTGAAGTTCGGCCTCTTTTAGAGCCTGTCTCTCTGCTTCAGCCTTTTCCCTGGCTTCCTGTTCGAGTCTCTGTTTTTCCAATTTAGCCTGAAGTTGTGCCTCTTTTTGGGCCAATTTCTCGGCTTCGGCTTTTATCTTTGCTTCCCGTTCCGCCTGTGCTCTGGCCTCCGCTTCTTCCTTTGCTTTGGCGGCGGCTTCGGCACGAGCCTGTGCTTCGGCTTCCAGCTTCTGCCGGCGTTCGGTTTCCACTCTTTCCCTGGCTTCTTTCTCTTCCTGTTGCTTTTGCAGTTTAGCCTGAAGTTCAGCTTCCTTGCGGGCGCGCTTATCCGCTTCCAAGGCTTCCCTGGCCGCTTTTTCCCGATGCAGGCTTTCCATTTTCGCCAGGAGGATAGCCTCCCTCTGTGATTGTCTTTCCGATTCCAACCTGAGACGGGCTTCCCGCTCAGCCTGGCGTTTTTGTTCTTTATCGGAAACGTCCGAGGCAGCTTTATCCTCTACGGCGGCGACACGGATCTGGGTTTTTAATACCTCAGCCTGGCGCGCATGATTTTCCGCGGCGGCATCGAGGCGGCGTTGTTCATCGGTGGCGCGGGCTTCTGCGGCGAGGCGTTCGGCGGTGGCCCGGCGCTCGATAGCTTCCGCTTCTCTGGCTGTCCGCTGTTCGCGTTCAACTGCCAGGCGCTCGGTCTCTTTGCGGATACGTTCCTCGATGCTGCGTTCGTCCATGACGCCCCCTTTCCGGCAATGCCGAAAGGTTATTTGGGAGAAGTATAAAACGCAAACGTAGAGGTGTCAATGGGTACTATTGTCGAGAGGTATGAAATCGCCGTCTGCAGGCTGAACGGCGTTTATCCGGGGGACCGGTTTTTACCGGCTGCCGAGGTAGCAGTGCCAGTCCAGCGCCGCGGCCCGGCCGTCATCGTCGGAGGTGCTCCCGGGGAAACCAGGGAGCGGCATTTGGACACCGCCGGCCATCGGCAACGCATAGAAATCCAGCTGCCCCGGGGGGCGGGAGAGCAGGGCCGCCGGTTTCCTGGCTTCGGCCAGCGCCGGCGGGAATCCGGACTGTCGCTGTTTCGATTGCATCATAGCTCATTCCATTGTATACCGCCCGAGCGTCTATTGGAATAGGTAGTTTTACCTGTTTTAGGCTGCAGAGAGCCCATATTTTAATCAGGGAAGGCGTAATCCGGCGTCTCGGCTGAAAATAGGGGTTGTAAATACTTTTCACATGGGAACTTCAAAAATAGGTGGGTCAAGATGCAAAAAGCCGTATTTATACGCATTTCAATCCAAATCATACAGGTGTAGACTTTGGAAGAAAGACGAGTTCAAAACAAGATGACAAAATAAGAGAGGATGACAGATGAACAAGTATCGAAGGATATTATTATCAGCCGGTGGGGTAATGCTGGCGGTCCTGGCGATAGCCGGGTGCACCCAACCATCCACAACGCCTCCGTTAACCACGTCCGGGCAGTATTACCCGGGCGGCGGCTTCGGCCCGGGGGGGATGATGGGCAATGGCGGTATGATGTACCCCGGTTCCGGTTTTTACCAACTTGCGGGTCCGCGAATCACCCTGGCTGCCGCCAATACCATCGCGACGGACTATTTGCAAAGCCGGACTGATCTTGATTTTGAAATCGGTCACATGATGGAATTCCAGTATAATTTCTATATGGACTTTGTCGAACGATCCACGGGCATCCATGCCTTCGAAGCCCTGATCGATCCTTTCACCGGCGACCTCTATCCCGAACCCGGTCCCAGTGTCATGTGGAATACCAAGTACGGCATGATGTCCGGGGTACTCTGGGGGTCGGCCGATGCCTCCGCTCCGATGACGGTAACGCCAGCTCAGGCGAAGGATCTGGCGCAGGATTTTCTGGACGGTTATCTTCCCGGAGCCCAGGCCCTCGAAGCCGAACGATTTTACGGTTATTACACGCTGGATTTTACCCGGGGTGGCCAGACCTACGGCATGTTGTCGGTCAACGGGTATACCGGGCAGGTGTGGTACCACTCATGGCACGGGCAATATTTGGGCGGTTGAGGGGCTATCGCCGGGCTGAAATGATATAATCTGGTTATGGCCCGGAAAAATCATCGTAAACCTGCACCTGCCGGAGGGAACCGGGCGGTTCCTTCGTTCATAATCGCGCCGGAACTGGACCTTCACGCCCTTACCGTGGTCGAGGCGCTGCCGAAACTTGACGAGTTCCTCCACTCCTGTTTCAGGGCGGGATATTACCGGGTGAGGATAGTTCACGGCAAAGGCACCGGGGTGCTCAAGCTGGAGGTCGGCCGCTACCTGGCCGGTCATCCGCTGGTGCTGGCGTACCGGTTTGCCGATACCTGGCACGGAGGTAGCGGGGCTACCGAAGTGGATCTCAGCTCCCGCTAGACGCCGGTATTTTCACCCTGGTAAACACCACAGTAGCCTTCGGTCTCGGCGTCCAGGCGGAAAAAGACCAGTTGCAGCAGCCGGGCGTTCTTCTCCAGTGTGATACCCTCTTTGTTGTATACCACCAGTAGCGATTGAGAGCGCCCGGAGTACCCGGCGTCCCAAACTGCTGTATGGATGGCGGCGCCGCAGCGCAGCAGGCTGGAGCGGGGGCGTCCCAGTGCCATGACATCCGCTGGCAGGCTGACCACCTCGTTGTAGGTGATGAGATAAATGCCCTCTTTGAGGTGAACGCGGCCGTCAGTGTCGAACGGCCTAGTTGCAACGGGCGCCAGTTTGCGGCCGGCGTTATCGACGGGGATGATCCCCGGGCCTGCGTAGTCGAAAATTTCTTTAAATGTCAGGTCGATACCATTGGGCTGGAGCTGCTGATCGAGGTCGAGGTATTCAGCCAGGAGGGGCGGCGTGCCAGCGATAAGGTGTCGTAGTTCTGCTTTGGGTAATGCGGTCATGGCGCAGAGTTTAACACGGGGGGCGGGCGCCGGGCAACGGGCAGCATCGACAGAGTGGCTTTCGGTCGAAGACGTTATGAAACTAAGCCTTATTGTGAAAATATTATCGCTCTGTTAAGCTGTCGCTATGAAAATGCCGAAATTCCCGTCACTCGGGATATCCGGTTACGTCAAAATCACCATTCTCAGCCTGGCTTTCGCGGCGTTATCACAGAGCCTGCACGGCCTCATCCTGCCGCTTCGCGTGCTCGATTTCGTCTCCGAGGCCGATAAGAACACTGTCCTGGGAGCCATCACTTTTACCGGCCTGGTAGTCGCCATGCTGGCTCAACCGGTGGCCGGAGCACTTTCTGATTCTACCGCTTCCCGCTGGGGCAGACGCAAGCCATATGTGCTAGGTGGCGCCATCGCCGTAATGGTGCTGCTTCCGGGTATCGGTCTGGCAAATGGCATCGCCTATCTTTTTGTCGTCTATTGCCTGATGCAACTGGCTTCTAACACCGCCCAGGGTCCCTACCAGGGCTATTTACCTGAACTGGTGGCACCGAATTACCGCGGGCGGGCATCTTCGCTGAAGTCGCTCATGGAAATAACCGGTGGTGCGCTGGGGATTTTCCTCATCGGTCGGCTGATGTCCGGTCATTCCCTGGCAAACGAGGGTGGTTTGTGGGTGGCGCTGGCGGCATTATCGACCATAATCGGTATCATTCTGCTTTATCTAGGGCGCAGCCTCAAGGACCCGCCGATCACAGGGCCGCTGCCTCACTTCAAGAACCCCCTGTTAAGCTACCGGTTTAGCCTGCGTGAATCTCCAGGTTTCGGCTGGTTCCTGGCTTCACGTCTTTTGTTTTTCATGGGCGCGGCCACTATTCAACAATTTGCCCTGTTTTATCTCCGGGACGTTATCGGCGTGGAGAACCCGGCTGGCGCCACGGCAGCGTTCCTGCTGGTGGCGGTGGTCAGCATGGGCCTGGCCGTATTCCCGGCGGGGTACCTGTCCGACCGTTACGGCAGGGGCAGGCTGTCGATGGCCGCCGGGCTGGCGGGCGCATTGGGCGTTCTGGTCATGCTGGTCTGGCCGTCAGTGGCGGCGGTATATTTCGCGGCAGCGGTGACGGGATACGCCATCGGCACCTTTGGGGTTACCAACTGGGCAATGGCTACCGACCTGGTGGTAAGAGGACAGGAAGCCCGGTACCTGGCTATCGCCAATATGGCGACGGCGGGTGGGGCGGCGCTGGCGCGGCTGATCGGGCCGGTCATCGACCGTTTCAACGCGGCATCGCCCAACCTGGGTTATGAGGTGATGCTGGGGACATCGGTCCTATACTTCGTCGCCGGCGGGTTGCTGGTGCTGATGGTTAAGCGGCCAGCCAGTCGATAACCTGCTGCCATCCCAGGGCTCCGGCCCAGGCTAGAACGATGTAGAGTACGCTCCGGCCGAGGAAGCAGGCGATAAAGAATTTGCGCGCCGGAAATCGCATCACCCCGGCTGTGATACCGGCAACGTCGAACATGAGCGGCGCCGCCGACAGCCCGAAGATGGCCCACACGCCGAACCGGTCCAACCAGTGATGAACGCGGATATACCACTTATGGTGCTGTGGCACCACCGCCCGGCCGGAGTATCCGGCCAGATACCCGGTCATCTCACCGACAGCCGCACCGAGCGCGGCGGCCAGGCCGACGAGGGTAGGCGATGGCAATGTAGCGCCCAGAGCCGCCAGGACCAAAAAGTTCCCTGCCGGCAGCACCACCGTGGCGTTGAGGATGGCGCTGATAACGAAGGCACCGACATAGCCGTACTCTTTCAAACTCTCGACGAGGTCAGGGTTGGCGTTGTAAATGTATAACACGGCGGCTACGATGGCGATGACGAAAACGATGGAAAGAATAGGCAGAAATCGCCGCTGCACCCAGCCGCCGGTGGGGACGATGTGCTCATCGGAATTGGGGGGTTGACCGTTTGGGGTGGGGTTATTTACCATCGTGGGCTATTTTAGCATATCGGCGGCGGGCTTACTCCGGCCGACGTTGTCAAGCTTCCGGGCTTTTGCTATACTTCAATGGTTTTCCGCGCCCCCATCGTCTAGTGGCCTAGGACAACGGCCTTTCACGCCGTCAACAGGGATTCGAATTCCCTTGGGGGTACTCTAAATCTTCCTCTCTCGGAATATGATGTTCCATGACTGCTTCCAAGCCCCACACCAACGTCCTGTCATGTTCGCGACAGCAATTTGTTGACCTTATCAAGAAACTCCATCCGGTCAAATGGTTTGACGATATAAGGAATGTTATGAGTATTGAGGTACTCTCTGGTTACCAGATCCGAGGTATCCCCTGTCAGGAACATCACCCGGTCAGCCATATGCACCCATCTTTGTTTGACCTGGTTATAAAATTCGATGCCGCTCATCCCCGGCATTCGGATGTCTAAAATAATGAAATCGTAGCTGTTTTCTGTCAACCTTTCCAATCCTAAAAGGGGATCATGACACACCGTTACCTCATGCCCAAAGCGATTCAATATGGCCTTGACGAGTTCCCCCACGGTTGGTTCGTCATCAACTATTAGTATCTGCGCTTTATTAATTACATGGTGAGTATTGACCGACTCAGCCTCGACAACGGGCAATGCGACCGACTCCACGATGGGCAATTCAACAATGAAGGCTGCCCCCTCACCCTCCCTGCTTTCCACGTTGATGGTGCCGCCATGTTCACGGATGATACCCAAAGATAACGATAGACCTAAACCGGTGCCTTCTCCTGGGTCTTTGGTTGTAAAAAAAGGTTGGAACAATTTACGCATAATTTCATCGGACATTCCCGGTCCATCATCAGTTATTGAAATGCGGATATTCCCGTTCATCCTCTCTGTTTTGACGACCAATTTGCCCTTATCATGCGCTTTTTTCATAGCATGTTCGGCGTTGACAATCAAATTCAAAAACACCTGTTGTAGCTGACCGGCGTCAGCCATAACCCAGGGTAGATCCGGCGCATAATCTTTTACCACTTCGATATTGGCTGTCTTCAAAACATAACTTCTAAGTTCCAGGGTGTTATCCAACAGCTCTTCAATAGAAACTGCGCTTTTCACCGGCTTGGCTTGTCTGGCAAAAGTCAGCATGCGTCTGACGATATCTTTTACCCGCTGAGAACCGGCATTGATGATGGTCAATTCTTCTTTCATGTCATCGGGAATGTTCGTGCGACCCAGAAGAAGTTCAGAAAATCCAATAACGCCGGTCAATGGATTATTAATCTCATGGGCAATGCCGGCGGCCATTTCGCCGACCGCCGCCAGCCGTGAGGCCATCTCAGCTTTATCCCGAAGTTGCTGCTGTTCTGCCTCCGATTGTTTCTTATCGGTAATATCCTGGACGATACCCGATAGGATTACCGGTTTGCCGTTATCGTCGAGTATCAGTTCACCCGCCTCGGCCCAGACGGTACGAACAACACCGTCAGGCCGGATTATCCGATATTCCAGAGGAATCGGATTTTTATCTTTGAGGACAGCCAAGTTTGACGCTTCGACTGCAGCCTGGTCATCGGGATGAATTGCCGCCGCAATAACGTCGGCTAAATCTCCTGAAAAGCTGTCTTTGGCGATGCCGAATATGCGGAACATCTCGTCCGACCATTCCAGGCGGTTTTCCCGGATGTGCCATACCCAGCTTCCCAAATGAGCCATTGACTGGGCTTTATTCAATTGTTCTGTTGACTCAAGAAGCCTGGTTTCCGCCTCTTTGCGTTCAGTGATGTCCGTTGCGGCGGAGAGCCCGCCGATGACTTTTCCTTGACTATCTTTCAAAGAGCGGCACCACCAGGCAAGCAAACGTTTTGCCCCATCTTTCCGCCTTTGCCAGCTTTCGATATACACATTATTCTCGGTGCCATCAAAAACCGGTTGTACTTTTTCATAGGTGGCCTGTTCCCCTTCAAAGTAGTACGAGGCTTCTTTGCCGACAGCATCATCGCCGAAGAAATCCAGCCCGGCTTGATTCGCCCAGGTGTAGACCTTGTCGTTATCGACCTCCATAATGATGTCCGGTACGGCCGACAGGATGGTTGACTGGTGAACAGATATCTCCAGTAATTCCGTTTCCGCGTGCTTCCGTTCCGATATATCTTTGATGATGTGCACGGAACCAGTCAATTGCCCTTCGGCACCAAAGATGGGCGAGGAAGTGGCTTCAACCCAGATCTTCAGTTTCTTGTCAAAATACTCGCTTGACTCTACTTTTTTGGAGGCTATGGTTCGGGCATGGGGACACATCGGGTGCGGCTGGTTCATGGCATGTATAACTTCATAACAGTGTTGGCCGATAAGTACTTGTGGGGTTTCACCGAGCTTCTTGGCGAAGGCTTGATTGACTCTGACTATTTTATGGTCGGCATCAACAATGGCTACCATGTCGGTGATGGAATCAAAGGTTGAACGCCATTCTTCAGCGGCGTCCGATAATTTTTTTTGAGCCAACAGCCTGTCAGATGCCTCTTTCTGAAGTTCATCACGCGATACCAGGGTAGCTTGTAACTGCGCAGTCATATCCTGAAAGGCAACGGCTAATATCCCTGTTTCATCAGAACTACGGCTACCAAGTGGTGTATTGAAATTTCCCCGCCCAATTTCCCGGGCGGAACGGGTAAGTTTGCGTATCGGCCGGGTGATGCTGAAAGCTAGAAAGGCAGCTATTAAGGCGGCGATACCGCCGGTGACAGTGGCGGTAAGCACGGCCTGGCGATTCAGCACTGAAATCTGTTCAGTTATTACCGATAACGAGGTGCTGACCAGCACACCCAGCGGCAGATCGGATAACGGGAAAAAGCTTACCAGCCCTGATGGATTGCCCTGGACGGAAGTTTCAATATTTCCAGATAAACCTGATCTCATGAGACCAATTGCTTCCAGATACTCAGTTTCAAATGGCTTCATGATGTAAGATTTTTCAGAGTCAGCGGTAACGATTCCAGATCGGAGATCAATGATGGTTGAATGATGGGTGTGAGAATCATCTAAATTCAACGCCGATATCAGCCCATCGAGGGTAATATCGCCGCTCAGGATGGCTATTAGATCGCCGGACCCATTGATTATCGGCACTGCGCAAGGAGTTATGGGACTGCCGGTAACACGGGAAATAAGAGGGACACTCAGTTCCGGCATACCGGTAGATACGACGGCATTATACCAATCACGGTCGGAAAAGGATGTTCCTATCATTGGAGTATCGGGGATGCTGTAGACCCTTAAGGTTCCATCGCTGTCAAATATCCCCACTGTCTCTAAAGAACGCTGGGTTTCAGCAAAAGAGGATATGGCTTTCTGAACGGCGGCAAAATTGCCAGTGTCAGCCGCCTCAATGACATCAGGCCGGCCGGCAAACACTAACAGATGGGCTTTGATGGTGGAGATATAGCTGGATGTATAATCAGCGATAAGCTCGGCGCGGCTCTGATTATGAGTGATATTATCTTGTTTGACTATTTCTGATGTCTGGTTTGACCCGAATAACGCCACAACCATAGTGGGTAATAAAACCGAAAACACCACCAGAAAAACCACTTTTGTTACAATTGATATCTTCATTGGTGACGTACACTATTCCGTTGTTGCTGGAAAGAGACAATCCTACAATGCAAGTATACACCATATCACTGACTCGTCAATGCGATCAGTTGTGGGAAAGTTTTCAAGAAGTAACATAGATTGCCCTTGTGGTAAGGACCTGGCGGAATTCCCAATTGTAACTTCAATCTTGGGAAGCCTGAGGGCATAGGATTGGCTTAAAATAGCCTCAAGAATGGAGGTTGTCAGAGGTAGCTAAGATTACTACCACTGTTAATCTCAGCTCCATCTACATAGGTTTGATAAGAAGTTGAGCGGGGTCCCAGTGGGAAGTGGGGAGTCCCCCTGGCGCACCGTGTCAGTCTGCAATATAATTGTACGGTATGGCGTTATTATCGAGGTGAATCATGAAAAAACCCCTGATCGCGGCCGGAATAGTTTTTGTTCTGTTGCTCCTTGTCGGTTTATCACTGGTGGGCACCTACAACTCACTGGTAACCCGGGCTCAATCGATAGATGCACAGTGGGCGCAGGTAGAAACCCAGTATCAACGCCGCTTCGACCTCGTACCTAATCTGGTCGAATCAGTCAAGGGTATTATGGCTCAGGAACAAACGGTCTTTATCGCCATCGCTGAAGCCCGCACGCGTTACGCTGGTGCCGTAACTCCGGAGGATCGGGCTGAAGCCGCTAACGAAGTTGAAAGCGCTTTGGCGCGTCTTCTGGTTATTATGGAGAACTATCCTGAACTGCGCAGTATTGAGGCGGTTGTAACCCTGATGGACGAATTGGCCGGCACGGAAAACCGCATCGCGGTTGAGCGAGGCCGATATAACACAGAAGTGCAGGGGTATAACACCGCTATTAAAAGATTCCCCACGGTCCTGGTGGCCGGTATGTTTGGTTTTGACCCAAGGGGATATTTTGAAAGTTACTCCGGCGCTGACCAGGCGCCTCAAGTAACCTTCAGCTGATATGCGACTGTTTTTACGGATCTGGATTGCGGCGATACTGCTACTCGTCAGCGGCAGTATCGCAGTGATCGCCCAGTCGTTTCCACCGCCCCAGGGGTATGTATCAGATTTCGCCAATCTGTTCGATCCCACCACCCGTTCATCTCTGGAAAGCCGCCTCGAACTGTTGAGTAAAGAGACCGGCACCGAATTGGCCGTGGTTACTGTTATTACTCTTGACGGCGATTCCATAGAGGGATATGCCGTAAGACTTTTTGATGAATGGGGCATCGGTCAGGCAGGGTCGGATAACGGCGTCCTTTTTATTACCGCGCTGGCTGAGCGCCAGGTACGCATCGAAGTCGGTTACGGTTTGGAACCAGTCATCACTGACGGCCGGGCCGGCCGCATTCTTGATAACAGTGTCTTGCCATCGTTCCGTGAAGGCGATTATGCCTCCGGCATTGTCGCCGGGGTAGATGCATTGGAAGCATTTATCCGTTCCGGGTCGCCTCCAACCTTTGTTGAGGAAAACCCCTTCCGCGGTCTTTTCGGTGATCTGGAAACCCTGTTTTTTAGTATTGGTCTCATTTCCATGTATATGATTTCCTGGATGGCCCGCTCTAAAAGCATTTGGCTGGGCGGCATTTGGGGTGCTTTGACAGGGATCGTGCTTGGGTTGGCTACAGGTAATGCTTGGGCGCTGCTTGGAATCACTCTCGGATTAACAGCAGTAGGGTTGTTCCTGGATGCGGTGGTGTCGCGCAACTACCAAACACGCACCTCCTCTGGCTTACCTACCACATGGTCTGCTTCCGGTGGCGGTTTCCGCAGTTCATCCGGTAGCTCCAGTTTCGGTGGTTTCAGCGGAGGTCGTTCCGGCGGCGGCGGTGCCAGCCGGGGTTGGTAGTACTAGCGCGGGCATGCTACTCCTGGCTGAAGGACAATACCTTTAGAGTCGCCATGCTGGTGAGATCATTCAGTTGGAGCCGCGACTGGGAAACCGTGTACAGGATATTGCCGATATACAGACTGCGAGTTATCTCGCTTTGCCCGCCGTAGAAATACTGCCCGCTCTTTTGAAAATCTTCTTTGGTATCGTAATGGGTGATTTTACCATTTAAGGTAAAACCGTCTTTCAGAGTCAAGTTATACACGTAAGCGCCTTGGAAGACATAATCTCCCTGTGTGTTTTTAGGTTGTCCCGGCTCCAACTCCGCCACGGTCACCGGCAGTACCAGCAGCCCCGACTCTCTGTCAAAAAGAAAAGCTTTATGATCGGAAGTAGCCAGACTTTCTGTGCCCCGGTCACCGATGACTTCCTTGTAAACTTCAACCGGATTAGCGACGTCACTCACATCGAAGAGAGACAGCTTGACACCCTGGATTGCGGTGTAGTAGATCGCGTTCTCGGTGTGGATCAGGTCGGCATCAATGCTGGGGTCGACTTCATGGCCGATGCCGATCAGGTGGGTTTCATCGTAGGGTTCCAGGTAATTGCTATAGCCCGGTATTTTAAGCTTGCCCAGTATCTTCGGTGCCGACGGTTGGGAAAGGTCGATAACGAAAAGTGGATCCACGTGCAGGAATGTCACCATGTAAACCCGCTTGCCCATAAATCTGGCGGCATAGATGCTCTCCCCGGGAGCAACATCCTCCAGCTCGCCGACCATTTTCAGGGAGCTATCCAACACGTAGATATTATTGGTGGAGGTATCACGATTAGATACATAGCCGCTCACGGTGGTGGCGATACGGAAGTAACCGTCGTATTCGTCCATGGCGAACTGGTTCAGGATGTGTCCCTTGACCTTTCCAGTGGAGGCATAAATTGCGTTGCCGCCGGATAGGGAGAACTTGGTGATGACGGTACTTTGAATGTTATCGGCGATCGTCATGCCGATCTCGCCGTAAACTGGCCAGGAGGTCTGGGCGATAAACAGGCTTTCCGTCGAGGCATGAACGTTTTCACCGCTGCCGACGATAACGGTCTTCCCGATCTCTTTATTCGCATCAGTCATCGACAGAGAGGCGATAGTGAGAAAGCTAGCCGCCTGGACCGGTGGGATATAGCCTATCTGGTTGAAAGTCGCGATGGGCTTGAGGTAGCTGGGGGCGGTGGTGCCGCCAAGAATCTCCCGATACCCGGGGATGAGATCGCCGGCGGTGGGCTTAGTTTGAATGTAGCTGGGATATGAGTTGACGACGAAGTAGACGTCGGTACCTATTTTGCGTGAGGTCAGGTACGATCCCTCGATGTCGACGCTCTTGAGCAGCTTAGGATTCGAACGGTCTTCGATATCGTAGAGTTTTACGGATACCATGCCTGTCCGGTACGGATAGACAGAAGATATACCCGATTTTGCGTCGGCGGGGAGGACTGTAATTGGATAACCTGGGTCGCCGCCGCTGGAAAAAGTGAAACCGAAGACTACCAGGCGGTCTCCGTCGACAAAAAGCTCCTGGGGGGTGAACCCCGGGATGGCGATCTGCCCGACGATCTTGGCTGTTTCTGCGGGATAGGCTTGAGCCAGGTAAATAGTGCTGCCGGATACCACGTAAATGTATTTGCCGTCCGTTTTGACGATATCGGCTTCGTCCACGCCGGCTACCTGGACATTGGTACCGGAGTAAGAGACATCATTGGTTGCCCCCGCGGCGCCCGTAAGGGCCGCCTCCGGCGCCATTGCCTGGGGTATTACTCCATCTTTAGCAAAGTAGTTACCTGAATATCCGCGGGCTTGCGCCTGGGTAAAAGCGGAAACCAACGCATCTTCCGAGGTAAAAGTGGGAAAACCACTATTTGAATCCGGGTCTCTTGCATCACCAGTGCAGCCGGGGATTGTCAAGATAGCAGTTAAAATCAAAGTCGACAATACGAGAAAAGCAGTCTTTTTCATGGAGTATCAACCTCACGGCGACTATCTACCTCATATAACGCAGATAGCGGCGTAAAGTTATCATTGCTTTCCCCACCGGCGAGAAAGAGCCGAAAGGGAATATCACAACGATAGATTGAGCTTTTTTGACCTTATCCCACTGTTCTTTAAGCGCCCTAATTATCAAGCGCCTGGTCGGTCACGATCTGCTTGAAACGGCGGTTTTCATCCTCCAGACTTTTAAGCTGTTTAAGCTCACTGACCGAAAGACCTGCATATTTGGCTTTCCATTTCTTGTAAGTGGCGTCATTGACTTTGTATTTACGGCATACTCGCCGATCTTTGCCCCGGCTTTGGTTCCTTGAGTACAGTGATGATCTGCTCTTCGGTGAATTTTTTCCTAATCAATTGAGCCCTCCGTGAACACTTAATTTTAGCGGAGGACTCTACTTCTCGGCGATACAAATTATTGGGGGAGGGTCAGCCGGACCAACTATTCGTCAATGTTCCAGATTGGATATCAATAGCAAGACAATACGATGTGATGCATGGCAATTGCCATGCATCACATCGTAGAGATAACGTCTCTGAGTTTAGATTTTAGAATCAAACCCGAACATGGGCTGTTTCTTTAGATCCCACCAAGTCTCAGGATCACGGTTATCGTAGTTGTAGCCGAAAGCCTGATCCATATTTGTAAAAAACGAATTGAATGCGCTCGTAGTCGCTACTGTAGCTTTGATTACATCGTGGATACTCGCAGAGTTTTTCTTGGCGAATACACATGTGGCTACACAAATAGAACACAAACTAGTAGCCTCAAACCAGTAACTTCGGCATTTGATGCCATCGCAGTGAAACGCCTTCTTACCGGGATGGTTGCCGGCGTATTTTGTATCCCATGAAATGGTGTCATTCGGGTCAAGAGCACCTGATGGACAGTGGCTGGCGCATAGTGCGCACGTTTGGCAAAACTTCCAGATACCAGCGTCGATAGGTTTGTCTGGAGCAAGTGGTAGATCCGTTACTATGCTTCCAAGTCTTGCCATTGTGCCGTACTCCGGCATAATACATTGACCCAATCTACCTTGTTCTCCCAAACCACTTACTACGGCCAAAGCCGGGTTAATATTCAGATTATTAACGAATTGGTAACTTCCAAGTCCTTGGTATCCCAGCATGCGCACGAACCGTTGCGCCCTGATCTGGAATAATGTGCTCAAAGAGTAGGATAGGGCAGTGGTTGCGTCTCCTAGCAGCGTAGGCGCCCTTTTGTTCATTTCTTCTGACATTGGCAGGGAAAATACGATTGCATATTTGCATTTGTTGGGAACTACTCTTTTCTTATCGGTTTCGTAGGCCTCTTCAACGTCTTCGAATTCGATATTTTTTCCGTCCCAGTCAATACCATCAACTAATTTCCGATGATTTTGGTCTAATTCCACAATTGAAACTGTGCCGGCGCCGAGGAAACGAAACGCCTTTCTGATAACTGCAGAACTCTCTTCCGGGCTAGCTTGCCAGATAGGGACGCCTAAATCGGATGGCTTTCCCATTCCGTAAGGGGTGGCAGTGGTATCACCCAAGAAGTCATGAGAATACCCTACCTGCCATCCATATGCTGCGGCATCAAAAAGGGCGTAATCTTTCAGTGTGTATCCGGATTTATTTTCTAAGATCCAATTCTTCCGGTCTTCTTTTTGTTTTGCTCCCTGTTGTTTGGCCTTATCGGCACCTACGTATTTACCATAAGAGACTTGTGGGATTTTAGTTGCATCGAAACGTTCTACCATACTCCAATCGATTTCTACGGTTGGGATCTCAACTTCTTTTACCCACCAATCACGTTTGGCATCATCGGTACTTGTCGACAACAGGTCATCCAGGCCATTAATAGCCGGGTTTAATAACGCCGCAGTCCCCAATCCGGTCCCGACCAAGCCAAGACTTTTCATAAAATCGCGGCGGCTCAACGTTGAGTGGAAATTTGCCATTACATCCTCCAAGTTCCATTTTTGATTTCATTATAGAAGCAAGGAGGTATCGTTAGGAGTAGTGGTCAGTGCCAATACAGTGATATAGAGTAACTATAAGGTAATAACAAAACTATGATTTAATCGGAATTATATAACCCAAACCACGGCGGTTCTGGATAATCAAGGGCTTTTCAAAATCCTTTTCAATCTTTTTCCGCAACCTTGAGACATAGTTTTTTATATTATCAGTCGCCCCGGGGATGTACTCCCCCCAAAGCATCTCAGCCAACTCGTGGGTACTAATTACGCGACCAGCGTTTTTAACCAAGTGATATAACAACCTCCCCTCAGTGGAAGTCAGCAATAAGGTTTGGTCGTCAATTTTAATTTCTTGGATTGATGAACCAAAGCCGATGCCACCGGCTGATACCGAGAGATCTTCTTCAAGAAATGAGTGGCGCTTCAATGCGGCTTTTAATCTTGCCAACAATTCCATTTGACGGAACGGTTTCTCAATATAGTCGTTTGCATCTAAGGAAAAAGCTTTTACCAGGGCATTTTCATCGGTTTTTACTGTAATGATGATGATCGGAACCGTTGAAAAAGCCCGGATCTGTTTTAATACTTCGTATCCATCTATATCTGGCAAACCTAAGTCCAATAAAATAGCGTCTGGGTTTTGAGTCTCAGCAAGGGTAATCCCGTTTGTCCCGTAGGTGCTACTAACGATTTTCGAATCCGGCCATGCAAGTTTTAATACCAGTGAGACCGTATCAGTAATCGACATATCATCCTCGATGATTAGGAATTTCATTTTGTCGCTCCTTGCCGACTATTAACAGGGATAGAGAATTGGAATGAACAGCCTTTTTGGTATCGACCATTTAACCATATCCTACCGCCATGTTTTTCGATGATCATTTTGGAAAGCGCAAGTCCCAAGCCAAGGCCACTAAGACGGTTGTTAGGAGCACGTTTATATGGATCGAAAATATTATTTTGGTTTGATTTAGGAATACCCTTGCCTGTGTCGCGTACCGTGGTGACGATATCATCCTTTCTCACATCAGTCACGATTGTAATCGTGGTGTTCACTCCTGAATATTTGATAGCATTATCAACCAGGTTGGTGATTACTTCTTTGATCCTTCGTCGGTCTGCTAGAATTAATGGAGTGTCAGGAGATAATTGGGTGGTAATTGATTGTTGATTGTTAGTTGCCTTGGATGTAAGAAATGCTGTAACTTCCTTGATTACCTCATTGATATTCATTTCCTCGGTGTCCAGAGTTAATAGCCCAACTTCGCCTCTGGCCAGGTCGAGCAATTCGTCTATTCTAAAACATAATTCATTGGCACCAATCTTGATCTGCTCTAAGAGAAGCTGATAATTAGGTTCCTCTACAATATTAGCCAAAGTATCACTCGCTAGGATTATCGGAGTCAGGGGAGTTTTTAGTTCGTGGACCAGGGCGTTGGTAAAATGAATACGACGCTTGATTTCTTTTTCCAATGCCGCTCGTAAATCCACCTCTTTTCTAAGAGCCTTTTTAAGTTCCTCTTCGTTCTTCTTCCAATCGGTTATATCTTCAAGTTTTCCGATCAAACTGGGTTGTATCGACCCATCCTTATAATACTTGGGGTATAAGCTTTCTCTTATCCAGATGGAGTCCCCGTTTTTTTTAAGCGACTCATATTCAACTGAATAAGGTAACTGAATACCTTGAGCAAGGCACTTCGAAATGTATGAGTACCTGGATTCAGTGACGGATTGGTATACTTGGCTATCTTTGTAATATCCGTTACCCGGTCCGGCCAGGAATGACTGGATAAATTCATCGGTAGTGTAGCCTAACAAACTTCGAATTCTTGGACTGACAAACGTTATGTCTTTAGTAACGACATTAATCTTGTAAAATACTTCCTTTTCATAAACGCCCTTGAACATCGATTGAAGCTTATTGGTCGGGCTATTGCGTTGAGGGTTCGGTTGCGCACCGCCTTGTAACTCGTCTATCGATTTGTTGATTAATGACCTGAAGCTAGTCATATCAACATTTGTAATTTCGTATGGCACATTGAATGCTGAAGCGAAAGTAGCCACGTCAGATTCATGGGGTTTTTCAGATTCAAATCGACATGCAAGTATCTTTTTGGTTCCACATGCCTTAATCATGTTACTGTCTTCTGAGAAGGCACCATATGACACGAACACCTCATTTTTCCATTTGGTACACAGGGCATCCTTTAACAGCCAGTACCCTTCTGAAATGTATTCTTGGGTTTTCTCTTTACCCAATAACATTTCCCAACAGTTGCCGCCTTTGATTTTGGTTATCTGATTGGAATAATGTTTCAAGATATGTTCGATTTCAGAATGGCAAAATCCGTAAATTAAAAGCGTTCGATCGTTTTCTAAACATGATTGTTCAAAGACGTGTTTTATCAGTTCAGGAGAAATGGTGAACATACAGGATGGCACCAACTGATAAAGACGGTAATCTTTTCTGGTCTGCAGGGTACTTTTGACCTGATCCGCTATTGATGAACAAGTAATCATGCCGATACTGGTAGCCATCGTTCACTCCCACTCTCAACGTGTTTAAGCAGCAAACGTAAGCTTGAAGGGAAATGGAAAAACGGAAGGTGATCTTTCTCCTCGCTGCTACGTTTAAATACTATGCCTCCCGCAAATATCTTGGTATTCAATGCCTTGAGTGCGCTCCCTCTGGTTTTCACCATATCAATGTAGTTCAACGCGGAAAAACTGAAAATGATAACTTTTGGGGTCTCCTTTTCCCATATAGAAATCGTATTATCCAGTTCATCTTGATCCTTAATCCCAACCAGGTAGGTCTGTAAATTGTTGCTCCTTAGATAAACGTCAACTAATAAGGCACCAATAGTTTGTAGTTCTGAAAAATAGCAAATGGGAATAGGTTCGTTGTTTTTGTAGTCGATATCCAGTTGGCTCAGTGCTTTATCACACATACTTATGATCGAATATACGTGAGATGGCCTTACTTCGTTAGCATCCCAGGCCTTGATTAGTTTTTCGATAAGTCGTCTGACCTGAACCGTGTTATTGAACTCGCTGTTGTTTCGAGAGGGATGCCCTTCATAACACCAATCCCAATCATTTTTGTTGTTGGCTAACTCGAACATCTCATTTACCCCGCTACTTGATTATACGCCTATTATCATGGAGTAATCGGTGTCTGTGAATAACTGAACGGTAACATTAAGTGACGGAAGGGTATCATGGAGATTCCTTCCTGACAAACCGGATTGATAACCAAAAGTAAAATATAAAACCGACAATCATCGCGGTGATAGGTGGTATCGCTGCTATTGGTCCAAACAGCATATACGTTATAGCGCTGGCACCGGCCCATTTTTTCATGGTCCCGAATAACATAAACACAATGGCTTCCGAGTGTTCATACTTGAGTGCTAGGCTCATACGGTATATCAATTCACCCAAGAGAAAAATTGTGATGAAGGCAACCAACAATGACACCCCAGAATATTCGGGGAAAGCAAAAAGAGTATCTCTATTAATTCCGATAAGACTGAAAATTACTATTGCTAGGCACCAATTAATTATTTTACTACCGGAGGCCTGCGTCTTCTTGTACAGAAGAGTTTTACGATAAAACCTTGAAAGCACTAAAGGTAAAACAATGATCTGGCCAATCAAAATAAATAGACCTTGATTATCGTAACCATGGCCAAAAAACATGAATAATGAAACGGGCAAGATAACAATTGAGGCAAGATATCCAAATGTTGTCCCCAGATATGCCAGAGTAACGTTTGAACCTAGGTTGTAACTAAAAGGAGGGATGGTCATCGATGGAGGTACTGTAGCTAAGACAACAAACCCAGCTCTTAAAAGAGTATCATCACTTAAGAGGTGTCCCAACGAGATGTTCACGCCGCCTAGAACAATAAAATTGAACAGGAGAACAAGAAGACTTGGGATTATGATTGACTTCAGATTATAAAAATGTTTAGTCTCAAGCCGTGTTAGGGAAATGGTCATTGCGAGAACAAGCAATGGGATAATCCAGGACTTAAATAATTGTGAAAGAGGATTTCCCAAGAGACCCAATAGGATGGCTGCCACAAGAATAAAATTGTGTTGATCACTTAGGAGAGATTTCAGTTTTGCCATGGTTCAACTGGTTTACCTTTTGGCTGGAGTCTAGGAATTATAAAGCCAAGTTGACCAAGTATAATCCGTATAGCCAGCAAAATGCTAGGATCGACCATTGGGAGGAACCGACAGACAGGAGATTGAACCCAATAGTCTAAGGACGAATCTTTTATTCTACGGTAAACTGGTTCAAGAATATGATAGGCTGTCCCTCCTGGGGTTTATCAAGCCATCCAGTTAACAACTTGAGTGTAAGAAGTAATAAAAAATTGCCAAGGTACTAATACTTTAGTACGATGCTATTTTGAATACACAGTGATACAGTAACGATATAATAAAATAGTATTACAAACAGAAATATGACAGGAGGATGCTTATAAACTGTTGACCCTCCGGGAAAGTCCGGAGACCCACGGAAAAATCAGAATAAAATCTAAGAGGTACCGCGTATGTCAAAATTTCACTCAAATGTAAGCCGCAGGGATTTTATGAAAGCCCTGGGATTAACCGGAGCCGGACTTGGCGCTGTTGCTGCGGCGACAGCGCCTGTCTTCCATGATATGGATGAGGTGCTATCAACCCCTGACACGGAGTGGAAAAACCCATGGTGGATTAAGGACAAGGAGCATGAAAAACCTACTGTCGAGGTAGATTGGGATGTGTATCCGGGGTCGGCGGGGCGCGACACGGCATGGAATGACCAACAAATAGCGAATACCATGGCCATAGTCGAAAAGGAATACGGGACCACAGACCTGGACATACTTGAGGCACGATGGGCCCAGCAGAATGTACCGGGAATGTCCTTAAGGGATCGTGCTTTAGAGAATGCGGCCAATTGTTGTAACAGTGGACTCAAGAGTAGTTGGAAACCAGTATCCTTAGAGGAACTGGGAGTTCCGAAGTGGCAAGGCAGCCCCGAGGAAAATCTTCATATGATGCGGGTAGCCAGTCGATTTTTTGGTTCCTACGCCTCCGGGGCCGCAGAGCTAAACGACAAAACGTTGCGAGTGATCAAGGCGGGCAGGGGCCCGACCCCCATGAATGTTGTATACACGGATACTGGTGTGTTCAAAAAAACTTCTACAGAAGTCACGATTCCTAATGGTTGGAACTATGCTTTTACCTGGGTCATGCAGCATCCCCAACTCGCGTTATCCACCTCCCCCGGCGAAGTGACAAATCCTTATGGCTATTTTTTCTGCACGAACACTGCAGCCAGAATCCGCGCTTTCATCCAGAATCTGGGCTACAGCCAGGCTGAACCCACGGTTGGGACAGGAGCATTTCCGACACTAACCGGTGTTACGGAAATGACCCGCCAGGGAGCAAACGTAATCGTGCCCAGCCACGGTGCGATGCCAAGGCGTACCGAGACCGCTCTAACCAACCTGCCGTTAGCCTACTCCCCGCCCATTGACAGCGGTATATACAAATTCTGTCATACATGCAAAAAATGCGCTGAAACATGCATAACCGGGTCGATAAGTATGGAAGATGAACCTTCGTGGGAAGTAAGGGATAAATACCAGAATATCCCCGGTTTGAAGCACTTCTACTTTAATTACGCTTCCTGTGGATCCTGGAAGAGCGCATATGGCCCGGGATATTGCGGAATGTGTCTTTCTACTTGCGTTTTCCGCAACTTCAATGAGTCTATGGTGCACCCGCTCATTCAGTCTGTGGCGGCAACTACACCGATATTCAACGGCTTCTTCAGACAGATGGATGATGTTTTTGGTTTCAGGACTAATCAAATGGGCAGCAAGGCGCATACTGAAGACGACACTATAGGACAATTCTGGAGAACGATTGGACCCGAGCATGGGTTACTTACGCATTTCGGTTCTCACGAATAACAATAGGGGTAAACAAATCAGAAAGGAGTATTCACATTGGATATATTTGCGATCATGGTTGGACTGATTGTCGGTATCGCGGTGATAAGTTTAGTATTCTGGCTACGCGCCCGAAAAATGACATTGAAATGGTATGAATGGCTTTTGGGATCAATTGGCTTGTTGTTACTTGTTTTTACCATAATTATTATTAGTAGCAGCGCAAGAACTATTGGTGACCCCACCCTGGCTCGTTGGATGATGGCGGCAGTCATGGGCTTACCGGCGCTCGTTTTATTGGCCGCCGCTTGGTCGATGGTGTGGCGCCGCATTCGAGGTACTTCTTCTTAATCTAGAGACTCAGTAAAAATATTGGCGGGCTTTGGTATTCAAGAGTTATAATATCAAAGCCCGCCAAATAATTTGAAGTCGTCGATATTTCGCGATATGCAAAGAAAGGACGGGGTTTAACATTAACGAAAAGGCAGCCCAAGTAATCACTCCTGACGCTTTACGAAAATACTGGGATAAGGTGTTCAAAGAATACGGCCCGAATAGGATTATTGGGGTTCCGATGGATGCCGTGGTTGCAGATTCCCGTTCTCTCGGGGCTTTTTTGCCGTTATATCTAGTGGCTAGTTTTTTAAAATGCCAGCATTGCGGGAATTGTTGCAGGCCAAATCAGAGGCAATGGGATAAAGGGGTTGTCCTGTCCAAAGAAGAGGCGGTGTCTTTGGGTTCCTTCTGTGAATTAAAAAAGAGTGGAAGCACGTATCTGCTTGAGTATCCTTGTCCGTTGCTGGATAAGGAGAATAGCACCTGCCTTCAATATCACCTTCGTCCATTCGGCTGTCGGGCGTTTCCTTTCAGTATCAATTCGGAGAAGAAGGCCGGTGATTTACAATTCGGCATAATTATGGTTTGCCCAGCAGGAAAGGAACTATACGTTTCTTCCCAGCTATTTCTAAACGAGTTATCGTCATTCCTGCAAACCCGCCGGAAAATGGGAATACTGAGATTCGGGATAAAAGAGTTCGAAACGATAACAAACCGATTTGAACATAACTCAATCGATGAGCAAGAAATGCGGTATATGAAAAAGCTGGCTATGAGCTATTAAAGGATCCCTGAACTTCCTGGAACTTCCTGTTACTGAAACAGGAAGTTCAGCACTAACACCATGAAACTGACCCGCCGTACCTTCGTCACATGGCTACTGGCTGTTGCGGCGATCATCTTTATCTTCAAAGACCGCTTCGATATTGGAGCGGGGACCAAAATCCTTGTCCTGGCCAACCGCAGCGATCCTCCATCCAATTTTAATTCGATGCGCACCAGCAGTATCGCTCTTCATCATGTAGCGGGGGCTTTGTTCGGCGCCGGCAACCTGGTGATGCGGAACCGGGGTAATATGTATCTACCTAGCCCCTACCTGGCCCGGCGCTGGTACTCCAATCCTGATTTCACCGAGTGGACGTTTATACTCGAGCGGAACGTCCTCTGGCACGACGGGACCCTGTTTACACCGGAAGACGTAAAATTCTGGCTGGATCTCGCTGTTTTCGGGGCGAAAGTTGGGGACAAGGTACGCGCACCGGCATATTATAAGGGCGCGCTGGACATCGAAAAGGTGGAAGTGATTCCAACGGATCAAGTGAAGATCACGTTACAGAATCCAAACCGGTTTTTCCCCGATGTTCTTGCCGATCCGAGGATCAAGATCGATCACCCCAGGCATCTGATGGAATCCCGGATCAACGCCGGTGAAATCAATCTCTCGCCACTCGACGTCGGGCTGGTCGGCCTGGGACCATTTGAATTTGACAGCTATGAACCGGGGAGTATAATCCGGGTTCGCCGTTTCGGCCGTTACTTCGAGTCGGACGCTGAAGGGAAAAAACTGCCCTACCTCGACGGTATAGATTACATAATCACCTCTGAGGCATTATCCATGGATATCGCCTTCCGCACCGGTCGCCTGGACGGCACCGCCCGCGGCTTCGGACATTACCTCACCGAGCAGCGCATGGACAACTATGTCAAGGATTTTGGCGATGATATTAATTTTGCCAAAATGGACGGGGGCACTTTCCGGCTCGCTTTCAACGTGCTCAAACCCGGCCCGTGGCAGGATGCCCGGGTCAGGCGGGCGATAGCGCTGTGGATCGATAAAAAGGCGGCTATTCCTATCGTGCTGGATGGGTTTGGGTGGACCACACCTGAAATCAGCCCTGATAACCCGTTCAGGGATAAAAACTTTGTGGTTTGGACAAGGTTCGATACCGGCCCCCTGGAAGAGCGGCGTTCGGAAGCCCGGCGGCTGTTAACCGAAGCCGGTTATGCCGGCGGCTTCACCATGGGCTATCTTTGCCGCGCCCAGAACGGGATACCCGGCGGCCAGTTTCTCAAAGACCAACTGGCAGGTCTGGGCATAGACCTTCAACTACGGATCGTCGAAGAGGGGGAATGGAACCGGGGCCGGGTCAGCCTGGATTATGATTCACAATCCGGCAACCTGTCGGTGCTGGCCACGCCGGAAGGGACAGAAGGCGTTTACGGCCGTTTCAGTAAGAGCCCGGACGCCTATAGCAAGCATGAGGATGCTGAAATCGATAGGTTCTATACGATCATGAAGGACGCTACGACCTATGACCGGCGTGTCGATGTCTGGTACCAGTTACAAAAATACCTGTTCATGGATCAGACATATGTGATCCCGATTGCCGAAATCACCTATGTCCAGGCTTTCCGCACCTGGGTGAAGGGACTTGCCATTCCCCCTGAGGACGGTCATACTTTTACCGATTACTCGACTGTCTGGTTAGACCGAGGAGCAGATTGATGAATTTAAAGCGGTTCGCAGCAAATTACTGGGTACGACGCATCGCCGTTTTTTTCTGACCGGGCTTCTCGCCTCGATCATCGTCTTTATGGCGATGCACCTATTGCCGGGAGACATCGTCGACCTGATCGCGGGAGACGTTATCACCAGCGCAGAGGTGAAAGAAGCCTTAAGGGAAGAATTAGGCCTTAACGATCCCCTGGTCGTTCAGTACGGGAGATGGGCATTGAGCATGCTCAAGGGAGACTTTGGCGGGCAATCCCTTTTTTCCGGACAATCTATCGGGGATCTGCTGGCTCGGCAGCTTCCCGTCACTCTGCTTTTAGCCGTCTACACTGTGATTCTGTCTTTTGTTGCGGCGGTATCGCTGGGGATTTTAGCGGCTTTGAAGCAAAACTGCTGGCAGGATTACTTCTTGAGACTGATTGCCCTGCCCGGTCAGGCATTACCTAATTTCTGGCTGGCTCTTTTATTACTTCTCGGATTGATGCTCTTATTCCGTTGGTCCCCGCCGCTGGTTTATACCCATCCCTGGGAGAACCCCTGGAACCATTTGCAGATAATCTTCCTACCCGTGCTGCTTTTAGTTTGGGAATTCGGGTCGCATATATTACGGGTGACACGTGCCAGCGTGCTTGGAACCATGCAGGAGGATCACATTATCGCCGCACGCGCCAAAGGATTGTCGGAGAACCAGATCATCGTCAAGCATGCGCTCCGTGCAGCCGCAGCCCCGATCATCACCGTCATGGGTTTACAGTTTGGTGTCCTGCTTGGCGGCACCATGATTTTGGAATCTGTCTTTGGTTTACCTGGTATAGGCCGGGGACTAGTGCAGGCTGCCTTAGCCCGGGATTTTCCGGTGGTCCAGAGTTACGTCATCGTCGTGGTGTTCGCGATACTTCTCGTGAACCTGATCGTGGACGTGTTGTACAGGGCTCTTGATCCCCGTATTTCAAACGGCCAGCCCGGGGAGGTGAAGCTATTAACAAGCTTTTAGCCCTCGCGGGTGGAATAATGTTGGTAGTGATTGCCTCGGCGGCGATATTCGCCGATTTGCTCCCGCTCAAGGATCCCCTTGCGCAGGATGCGTTCGGCCGTCTATTGCCACCAGGAGAGGGGTTCTTCTTCGGCACCGATAACTTCGGGCGGGACGTATTCAGCCGTATCGTTTACGGTTCGAGATCGTCACTATATATCGCCATTGTTTCGGTCACCCTGGGTACGCTGATAGGGACTGTCGTTGGAACGGTTTCAGCGTATCGGGGAGGTTGGGTCGATTCGCTACTGCAAAGAATTACGGATGCCCTGTTAGGGTTCCCAGTTCTGGTGCTGGCGATTATCCTGGTGGTGGCTTTGAGACCGTCCGCTAATACGGTGATGATTGCCATCGCCGTGGGAATAACACCTCAAATGGTGAGACTGGCCAGATCCCGTTCGTTATCGATCAAGGAAGAAACTTTTATTCTTACGGCGCGGGCTCAAGGCGTGTCATCGCCTCGTATCGTTTTCAAACATGTCTTGCCGCATGCGTTTTCTCCCATTCTTGCTTATGCGACCGGTTATGTGGGCATAGCTTTGATAGCTGAATCTGCTCTAAACTTTCTCGGCCTGGGCGTTCCCCCGCCCAGCCCCACCTGGGGGGGTATACTTCAGGAAAGCCGGTCTTACATGGAGGCCGCGCCCTGGCTGGCGGTTTTCCCCGGACTGGTCTTGAGCCTGACCGCGTTCAGTTTTGTATTCCTGGGTGACGCCATTCGTGACCGGTTGGATCCTAGGGCAAGATACTCTCCAAACAACAGAGGTTGAAATGAACGAGTTTTTGAAGGTCGAGGACCTGAAGCTGCATTACCGGACGGAAAACGGTATCGTGCGGGCGGTGGATGGGGTTTCCCTGGAAATAGAAAAGGCGGGGCAGGCCCTGGCGCTGATAGGTGAGTCCGGTTGCGGTAAATCCAGCCTGGGTCTGGCTCTGATGCGGCTGGTGCCGGGTAACGCGGTTGAGTTTTCCGGAAAGGTGTGGCTGGACGGCCGGGAATTGTTTTCTTTAACGGATACCGAATTTCGCCGGGAGTACCGCTGGCGCAAGATCGCCTGGGTTCCCCAGAATACAAAGGGCTCACTCGATCCCTTCTATAAGATAGAGGCTCAATTTGAAGAAATTTTCAAGACCCACGGTGTCGCAGTTACCGCGGAAGAAATCCGGAAACATATGGCCACGGTGGGGCTTTCCATGGATAAGGGCAAGGCAATTCCCGACAGGTTGAGCGGAGGAGAGATTCAAAGGGTTTGCATTGCCCTCGCTGTTGCGTTGAAGCCGGCTTTGATCATCCTCGACGAACCTACTTCGGCGTTGGATCCCAGTTTGAAGGGTCAGATCATCTCACTGCTGGGGGACCTGAAACAGAAATATGCCTCATCTTACGTATTCATTACCCATGACATCAACCAGGCAAGCTCTATCTGTGAATGGTTTGCCGTTCTCTATGCCGGACATATCGTGGAAAAAGGCAGCCGGGAGGACGTTTTACGGTCGCCGTTGCACCCTTACACCCGCAAACTGCTGGATTGCATCGCGGTCTTTGCCTCAGAAAGCGGGCCGAAGTTTATCCCCGGCGAACCTCCCAGGTTAACCGAGGTGACCGCGGGCTGCCCTTTCACGCCCAGGTGCGAGATTGCCGGCGCTGAATGCAGAGAGAAAGTGCCAGTCCTGGAGGATAAAGGCGGGGGGCATTTCGTGGCCTGTTTCAATGCCTGATCAACCTGACATAACGATTATACTCTTAAGCACTCCACCCAATGCCCCTCGGACACCTCGACCGGCGACGGTTTGGTAGACTCGCAAAGCCCGGGCTTGGCGTCAGGGCAGCGGGGATAAAACGCACATCCATTGACCTCCGCGAGAGTCGTCTCCAGGGGTATTACGGAGCGTTCGCGGAAACGGTTTTGCGGGTCGGGCGTGGGTATGGCGCCGATGAGAGCCCGGGTGTACGGGTGCCGCGGCGTGCGGATAACATCTTTGGCGGGACCGGATTCCACTATCCGCCCCAGGTACATTACGACGATTCGGTGGCAAAAATATCCGGCAGTAGCGATGTCGTGGGTGATATACAGAAACCCTAAATGATGGCTCTTCTGGAGTTCGGAGAAGAGGGACAATATCTCGGCCCGGCTTGATGCGTCGATCATCGATACCGGCTCATCGGCGACGATATATTCCGGTTTGAGCAACAACGCCCGAGCGATAGCCACCCTCTGACGCTGGCCTCCGGAAAGGAGATGGGTGAAGCCGCCCAGGTAGTCTTTAGCCGGCCGAAGCTTCACCTCCTCGAGGGCTATAGCCGCCGCTTCCCGGCGTTCCGCGGTGGTACCGAGGCGGTGAATGATCAACGGCTCTTCCAGGATCTGGCCGATGTTCATGAACGGGTCGAGTGAGGCGAAGGGGTCTTGGAAAATGCCTTGAACCTTGCGCCGGAGTTCTTTAAGTTCTTTTTCCGGCCGTTGGGTGATGTCTTCGCCATTGAACAGGACGGTTCCGCCGGTGGGTTTTAACAGACGCAAGGCTATCCGGGCCAACGTCGTCTTGCCGGAACCGGATTCACCGACGATACCTAGAGTCTCTCCCGGCCTTAACGAAACGCTCGCCCCGTCGACCGCCCGGACGATGGACGAGTGAAACAGCGACTTCCGGGATTTGAAGTCCATGGTCACGTTTTGCAGTTCCAGTTCCGCCGTCATTTGGACCTCGCCAGGTGACAGCGGGTTTGCTGTCCGCTGTCGCAGACTTCAAGTTCAGGATGGACGGCGCATTCGCCGCAGACGTCAGGGCAGCGCGGTGAAAAGTAGCAGCCGGCGGGTGGGTCCATCATCTTGGGAGGCGAACCCGGAATGAATTCCGGGCGGATATCACCGGATAACAGAGGGATGCTGCCCAGCAGCTTTTTCGTATAAGGATGGCGTGGCGAAGTGAGCACCTGTTCGGCACTGCCGATCTCGACGAATTCCCCGGCGTACATCACGGCGATCCGGTCAGCCAGATCGGAGGCCAGAGCCAGGTCGTGGGTGATGAATAAGCCACCGAGTTTCAAATCGCGTTTGAGCTGTTTCAGCAGGTTCATTATTTGCGCCTGGATGATCACATCCAGGGCGGAGGTTGGTTCATCGAGGATGACAAGTTTAGGTGAACAGGTCAGGGCCATGGCGATCATGATCCTTTGTTTCATACCGCCGGACAGCTCGTGGGGGTAGCGGCGGGACGTCTCGGGCGGCAGGCGCACCAGGCTTAGGAGTTCGGCGACTCGCTCCGACGCCGCGACTTTACCGGTCTTGCCGTCGAGGAGCAGCGGCTCGGCGATCTGGTCGCCCACCCTTCTTACCGGATGCAGTGAGTCCATGGCTCCCTGAAAAACCATAGACAGTTTTTGCCAGCGCACCTGTTTACGGAACTCCTCCTCGGAAAGGCCGAGACAGTCGATGTCATCCAGGATGAACTTGCCTTGAGTTGGTGCGGCGTTGCGCGGCAGCAGGCGCATCAATCCCAGCGACAATGAACTCTTGCCTGCGCCTGATTCTCCGACAACCGCCAGCGTTTCACCTTCGCTTATATCGAAAGACACGCCACCGACGGCAGTTAAAAGCCCTTCACCGGTCTGATAGCTGATCCTGAGATCGCTGACTTCAAGCAGTGCCATGTTGCCTCAGCTTCGGGTTGACTACAGGTTCGAATCCAAGCGCCAGGAGGACGAACGTCATAGCGGCAAAGACCACCAGGAGGCCGGGCGGCAGCACCCACCACCAGTAACCCACGTAGACGGCGCCGGTGGAAAAGCCGCTTTCAAGAATCTGGCCCCAGGTGGGGACGGAGGGATCGCCTAAACCCAGGAAAGATAGTCCCGCCTCGGCCAGGATGGCGCCGGGGGTGGCGAAGATCATCTGCGACAGGACGAATGGGCCGATCTGAAACAGGACATGGCGGAACATGATCCTGCTGGGGCTGGCTCCCAGTGCCCGGGTGGCTTCCACCAACTGGGAAGAAGCGTGCTGCAGCACCATGCTCCGGGTGATGATGGTCAGTCCCGGCCAACCGAATATGACCATGACGAAGATGACAAGCCATAACTTCTGGCCGATAATGAAGGCTAAAAATATCAATATGGGCAGAAGGGGCACATTAGCCAGGACGTCGCACAGGCGCTGGATGAATGTATCGGTGCGGCCGCCGACGTAACCGGAGACGATACCGGTTGCCGTGCCTATGAAGGTGATGAACACACTGGTCACCACGCCGATGAGAAGAGCCACCGGGAAGCCGAAGAGCAGCCCCGTGGCCAGGTCGCGCCCCAGCGAGTCGGTGCCCATTAGACCGTAAACCGTACCGCCGAGAACGTATTTCACCTCGGCGATCGAATCGGCCGGACCGTAGGTCAAAGCCGTGATATCGATGCGGTATTCGCCCGGCAGGGGTATGAGACCCCCCTGGCCGTCGGGTTGCCCGAAAATGAAGGCCTCTGGTTTTTGTTGCACTTCGGCCAGTGTCATTGACAGCCCCAGTTCGGTACCGGCGAAATCACGGACGTTGTAGGCGACTGACTGGTCGCCGGAGAGATAGACCCGGAAAGGCGTTTCGGTATAGCGTGTGAAAGGCGGGGTTTCACCAGCAGCGGGGCCGGGCACGATATGGCGCAGCAGCAATACCTCTTTGCCGTCAGGGCGAACGATAGACAGTGAAAGTGTTGGTGACCGGTCGCTGAAATTGACACCCGAGAGGGAAAAAGAAGTGAAGGCGGGGAATTCGTTGTATATATAATCTAGATTGAAATGATAAACCAGGTAACGTTCCGTATCATCGATGATAATATCATCCGGCTCGTTCGCGGTGAAAATGGTGTGTTCCACTTTTTCCGCGGCGGAGAAGAAGTTGGTCCAGGCCGGCGGCGCGCTCTGCGGGTAGTCCGACCAGTAGACCGGATTATTCCAGACGCTTTTACCGAAGTCGAGCGGGTAGGTGGCGATCACATAAATCGAAATAAGCAGCATGGAGCCCAGGAAGGCAGCCCCGGCGCGACCCACCCAGCTTTTCAATAAAGTCCGTAATATGTCTTTAGGTTTCATCTATGCGCGCAAATCATCACGTGTATCTGATCCTGGGGTCCAGCCAGAGGTAGAGCACTTCCAATACGAAACGGGCGAAAAGGTAAATCAGGGTGAAAACGAAGGTCAGGGCGACGATGACCGTCTCGTCAGCCGCCAGGATGGCGTCGTAATACAGTCTCCCCATGCCTGGCCAGTTGAATACCGTTTCGGTCAGGATGGCGCCACCCAATGAGCCCGCGAGGCCCAGGATGAGGCTTGTCACGATGGGTGGCGCCGCCGCCCGCAGGACGTAACGCCGCTCTATCAAATTCTGCGGCAATCCTTTAGCCCGGCCGACAGTGACGAAGGGTTCCTGGGCAGTGTTCAGGACCATGGTGCGCACGGCATATGCCCATGAACCGAACGAGACGATGACCATAGCCGCGATCGGCAGCGCAGCATGCCAGGCCATATCGGCCAACCGTGCCAGCGTCCCGTCAGGCGGCGGCGCCGATACCAACCCGCCATAAGGAAAGAATCCCCATTCGAAGGCGAAGATGAGGACGAAGAAGATGCCTACCCACCAGGCGGGCAGGGCATATGACACAGCTAAAACCAGGCAGGAGATACGGTCCAGTCTTGTCCCGGCACGGGAAGCCAGACGGGGTCCGATCAGGAGTCCCAGGATGGAGGTGAGCACGGTGGCGGTGGTGATCAGGAAGATGGTATTACCCAGGCGCTCGGCGACTATATCGACCACCCGGGCGGAGCCATCGGTGCTTCTCAGCGTCCGGGCTTCACCAAGATCGAAGGTGATCACTCGAGCCACCGTATCCGGCAGCCGGTAATACCACTCCCGATCCAGGTGGTAGAAAGCCTCCAGTTGCTCTCTTCGCTGGGCAACCGCCTGTTCGAGTTCATCGGGGTCGCGGATGGTTTGCGACAGGGTGGTGCGCAGCGCCCGCACTTCTTCGTTCACCGTCGACTGGAGCATGCGGTCGGAAAAGCCGGTGGCTCCCAGCGACACCACCACCATAAGTAGCACGATGACGAGCACGCCCAATAGGGTGAGGCCGCGCCCCAGCAATTTCCAGACTATCGGCGACATGCTACTCGACAATAACCAATAACCAAGAGACAACTCCCAAACAAATTCCAAATTTCAACGATCAATACCCAAACATTTGGTTATTTGGTGCTTGTTTTGTAACTTGGAACTTGGTTATGACTTTTTAGGTTTGGCCCCCTTCATGATCAGCATGACCAGACCACTGCCGACCAGTAGAGCTACAGGAATGACGATGAGAATCGGCGATATTCCGCCGCTTCCGCCACCGTTATCGTTTGTACCGTTGCTCTGTTCGGGTGGGGCGATGATACCGCCGCCGGCCATGTCCACATCCACCCGTCGTTCAGTCACCAGCGACACCGTGTCGCTGTACGCGAGCAGGTAGAGATGATAAATGCCTTTGGACAGGTTCTGGGTATCGGAGGCGGAAAGATTAACGCTGAACTTTGTGCCGCTGCCCTGGGCCTGGCCGCTCTTGAGTACCCTGTTACTGGATGGGTCTACCAAACAATAATCCACGGCCAGCTTACCGTCCCCGGTCAGTTCGACGCTGATGTCAGCTGTCTTGCCCGGTTCCAGCTTGCCGGAGGAAACTTCTTTGATATCCACCAGGTTTGCGGTGCCAAGGAACTTATCGCCGGGCTTAAAGGGGTAACCCGGATCACGGAACGCTTCCAATTCGGCGTATTGGGCGCCGGATTCGAACCTCACCAGCTTGAACGGCCCGTTGGAGATGGCCAGATTGCCGTAGCTGTTGAAGAAGGCGATGTCTGCTTGGTAACGTGCCTGAGCCGAGGCGAAACTTACCCTGGTTTGCGGAGTGTCGAAGATCAGGTTAGGCACATAGCTGGAGTTGATGAAACCGGTCAGAACGTTTTTCACTTTGATAGCATGGTTGTTGTTGACCAGTGACAGCCAGTCGACGTTGAAACGCGCAGCGGCGGTATCGGAATAGGCTCCCTGCCTTTTTTCGAAGACGAGGTTGTCCATGGCCGCCAGCATCTCCCATGGCATGGACAGGGAAGCCGGCACGGCGTAGGAGGCGATGTAGTCTGGCACGAAGTGCCAGTAGTCGACATAAACCTCGATCTTATTGGCATCGATGATCCTGAATCCTTTGAAAGTATCCAGAACCGGCTTGGAAGTGGTGGCGGCGGCGAATTCAATGGCGGATTTGTTTTTATTATAGACCATGTCGAAGCTCTGATAGATAGCATAGACCAGGTCGGCCATCTCTATCTGCTGGCCGTTGTGCCACTTCGACTGGAAGTACTTGGAGTAATCGAAAACGACCTTGCTGGTGGCCTTGGCGCTTGCCCCGACAGAAGCGAATCGTCCTTTGTCGGCGTCCCATCTGAAAGCGTCAGCCGGGATACTGAGGGTGCCAGCCGGACCGGAAGTTTCGACCGAATAGCTTGCCCGGTAAGAGACGGGCAGACCGGTGAATGGGTGATTGATGAGCGGGGGATCGACCATATTGCGCCAGATGTCGGATGAATATGCGTCACCGAAGCCGCCCACCGGATTCCAGGTGGAGCGCTCGGTCCAGACCCACTGGTTGCCGATGGTCAGCGTGGACTGGCCGGGTACGTACGCTTCCCGCAGGGTGAAGATAGAGCGCGGACCGGCAGCGATATCCTGGGTAACGCCATCCATTACTGACTTGGCGGCGAAATTATTGATCCCGGTGACAACCCACAACCTGACGGCATCTTCCATAGCCAGTTTGGTCATCTGTTTGTACAGGTCGTCGCGCTGAGAGACAGAGGTGAAGGTTCCCATATAGATCTTCTTGCCCAGTTCATCCAGTTGAGAGTTCTGATACTGCCAGAACCCCTGTTCCTGCCAGCCGGGCATATTGCCCAGCCATGGGGCATACATCTGGTTGATCAGGCCGGCATCGTATTTATCAGCAGAACCTTTGCTCCAGCCTTCGGTATAAAGATGCCATTGCAACAAGCCGGGGTCTTGAGAGTAGACGATATTGATGGCCTGGGCAAACTGCTGATAAACGACCCTGGCGGTAAAACCGAGCTTGGTCAATTCAGCGGCGATGGTATCGCCCACTACCCGTCGTTCGTCCTCCGTGCGCACGATGAATTTAAGCTCGATGGGTTTACCCTGGTAATTCCAGAGGTTATTGACCAGGGTGCAACCGGCCTTCTGCATCTCGGCGGCGATCGTCGCCTTGGCCTGCTCCGGTTGGTACCCCAGGTTCATCTCGTAGATCATGGAGTTGATGGCGCGGTAATCATAGTCGCCTGAACTCAGATGGGAGACCATCGGTAACGCCGAGCCATGGTAGATCTGCTGGGCGATGTAATTGCGGTCGATGATCTGGTTTAAAGCGAAACGGATAGTTTTGATGGAGAAAGGGTTAAACTGGCCGTCCGGCGCCGGAGCTGGGTTAAGCACCAGGCCGATCGAAGTGGCCGGTGCCTGGTACATGGCGATATTCTGGTTTGTAGCCAGGTCCTGGGCAGCAAGCGTCTTCAGTGAATAGATATACATGTCCATCTCGCCCTTTGCCAGAGCAGCCGCGGCGATGTCAACATTAAAGGCTTTGAAAATGAGCTTGTCGGCTGCCGGGCCGGGCTTTGAGTGCGGCGGAGTGTAGGCTACTACCGGAGACAACAGGAAAGACAAGGCCAATCCCAGACTCAAGACTATGGAGAATACTCGTCCCGCCAGGCGTTCTCGCTTGTACATGTCTCTCCTCCTCAGCCGCTATTGATCGATGGATTCTATTTATTGTTCGATACCAGTCGCATCCGGTAATACATGGCGCCTGAAGCCACCAAACTGATGAAAAGGGCTGCGGATAGTGTCGCCAGCAGCCAGGTATTATTGCCTCCGCCGGAGTCCGACGGAGGAGCGGCATTCAATCCCGTAATGCTGGTGGAGAGGTCGTTCAGGCTGGTCTGAAATGTATCGAAACCAAATTCGGTGAAAAACGACGCCACAGATACGTTGCCTGAAATATCAGCCACCACTACGTCCCGGGCGCCTTCACCGGCAACCGGGGCGTAAATGGTCTGCATGAAATTGCCGCTTGCGTCGGTGAAACCGGTGCTGATTAGCACGCCGCCCAGGGAGATGAATATCTCCGATTCCGGCTGGAAATTGGAGCCCTGGACGATGATGTCCCGGCCGGCGGGGCCGGACGGCGGTGACAGGAATAGCTGTGGCGTCGGCATGGCTTTCTGTCGGGCAAAGGCGATCTTCTGATTGGCGCCCATGACTTCGCCCAGGCGGCTGTCAGCCCAGACCATGTAAACATCGGTACTGGAAACCTTCATCGAAAAGTAATCGCCAAGGAATCCGCCATAGGGGAATGCCAGATTCGGATTGGATGGATAGTCGGTGACCCGGCTGTTGAACTCCCAGGTCTTACCGTTATCGGAGGATACCGAATAATAGATATGATAGGCCAGTTCGCTGATATCGTCGCGGGTGTCTCCCCACATCAAATGCACTTTACCGTCAGGCCCGGCGGCGATGGACGGGAAAAACTGCAAGTGGTCGGTGACGTCGTCGTTGACCCGCTTCGGGATCGAATAAGTTTTACCGCCATCGAGGGACGCTACCATGAAGATATCGCCCGTGTCGGACAACTTGTCGGAAGGATACGCTACATAGGTGATATAGATCTCCCCGTTGGGTCCCATGGCTGTTTGGGGGAAACCGGAAGCCCAAAATCGGAAATTAGCTGAACGGGGCAGGTAGTCCAGTTCTATTAAATGGGCTACGGAACGGCGGGTGAAGTTCTGTCCTTTATCCTTGGAGGTGGCCACCATGATCTCGGCGTCACCCTGCCAGGTACCGTCAAGCCAGGAGTCGAGGTAAGCCACGTACACGGTGCCGTCGGGCGCCACCATGGGTTGGGAACCATGCACCAGCCGGTCCTCTTCATCGCCGTGACCGGTAGTGTTGACATAGGGACTGACAGCAACCGGTTCTGACCAGGTACGGCCGCCGTCCTCGCTCCTTACCATCTCGATGACAGCTACCTCTTCGACGACCTGTAGCGCCGGTAATTCATCGATCCAGGCCAGGGAATAGACTTCGATAAACAAGGTATAGGTCAGGTAAAGGATTTCTTTGGACAGGTCGCTCGGGTTGGGGCCTATCGCCATCCATGGTTTATCCACGAAGAAACTGTAAACCTCACCCCGGGGCCGTTCCCCCTCGGGGACCTCGTAATCATATGAATAGACTTCACCCAGACCGGCGGTCACGGAATCATTCCAGGTGAGGCCGCCGTCCGTAGAACGGTTAACCACGATACTGGCCACCTGAGAATAGCCAGTAATGCCGGATACCTCGAATTTTTCGTGTGAGATAGCCATCTGGCAGATATAGACGTTGCCATTTTTATCGAACACGGTTACGGGATCACCGGCGCCGGATATCAGAGTACGGGGAATCTTGGGTTGTACCGGGCCCTGCCAGGTCGCGCCACCATCAAAGCTCGTGTAAGTGGATACACCGGGGAAGTTGTAATCGATCATGCCTACGACAAGGTGATTGGGGTCGTTAGGATTGACCGAGAGGTGCGGTTCGGTTTGATAAGGGACGTGGCCGTAGTCCTGGGATACGAGGATATTTCGGCTGAAGTTCGCGGCTGGGCTGCGGTAGGGTATGAGAGCGGCTGCGGCGCCGCCTACCGCTTGTGTCGTATTTATGTTCGGGTTGTTGATGAGAGCAGACATAAAAGGGTCTTGCTCGGTGATACTGAGGTATGCGGAACTGGACAGGAGATGCGGGTTTCTGGCGCCTATGATTTCATCGATTGTCGTTTTACTGCGGTCGGCCGCGGTTGCAACGAGGGGAGCCGAAAACATCCCTGATAGCAGCATCAATGTTACCAGGCTGAGAAACACCTTTTTCAACATGAATCCCTCCCTCCGCGCGACGCGCCTTCAAATAATTTATACCCGCTATGAACCCCGGCTTACCTTCCCCCAACCGATCGGCTGATAGGGTTCATCGGTGTCGATGTCCCAGACCCATAATTCGCCATCGATGACAGCGATGCCGAGGACAAAACTGAAAAACTCGTTGATATACTCCTGGTCGACGGAAATAATAAACCCGTCTTTGAGCGCGGCCAATTGCTGTTGCAAACCCTTCGAATACTGGTCTTCGATATTGGCGGCGGTCGGGGTTTCGTTGGTGTTGTCTTTGGACAACCATTCGTTGAGTTCTTGAAGACTGCCGAAATCACGCGGGGGGAAGACTTTCGCTATATCTTCATATTGCGCCCGCATAGCATCCAATTGGGCCGACAGATCGGAATTCTGGGCGTTGAGGGTAGTGTTTTCATCAAGGGCTAATTGATAATTGGAATTCGACGTACAGCCGGCCAGGAGCACGGCGGGGATCAGGAGAGTAATAAGCCAACACCATCGTTTCATGACATTCTCCAGCAAACGAGAGACGCGATCCTTTGGGGCTCGCGTCCGTTAGCTTAATATATATGTACAAAAATTACAAGGAGCTGTAAAGGACTATAACATAATCCGGATGATGGGATTTGTAGTCTACACATCGATAACCTCCGCCATCCCACATCGACGACGCCCCCCCTCCCTGTCCGGGTAAAAAAGCGTACTGAGCAACTTACCTTCGATAGAGTTTTACGGAAGTTATAACTGGAATGAAGGGTAGATACTGCCGTCTTCGAAGCAGATATACACCATGTCGCCGGCTACGGCGTAGAGTTCGGGGTAGTAGAACTGCTCATCCTCCCAGATTGCCACTGATAGAAAATACCCGTCGTCCATGGCCAGGCGTTGCAACATGTAGTATTGTTCCGGATAGTCATCGAGGGGATTCAGTTTTTTGATGGCGGCGAGAAGCCAATTTTGCAGCTCAAATTCAGTACCGAAGTTTTTAAGCGGGAATTTAGATTGAATCTTGGCCAGGTCGTCAGATAGTCTGGACTTGTCGGCTTCCAATGCTGAGACACTGGCGGAAAGAGTTGTGATCTGGCTGGATAAGTTTTGTATCTGTAAACTGAGGTCATCGCGTTCGGCGGTGACCTCGTCTTTTTGAACGGTTAGATCATCTACCTGTCCGCTGGCGCTTTGCCACTGAGCCGCCGATACACCACCGAAGATGACAGCCAGGCCGAGGATTGCGGAAAGCACGATAACCGGCATGCCGATGCCCGTCTTTTTGTTGGGAGGTGTGGTTGCGCCCGGCAGAGTCGGAATTGTGGCGCTTGTTTCGGAAGGGGCGGGGGGTGATTCAACAGGGGATTTTGCGGTGTGACCTGCCGTTTTGCCGCAATTGGCGCAAAATTCGTCCTCAGGTCCGGTGGTATGCCCGCAGGAAGTGCAGAAAGCCATAGCGCGCCCCCTTTGCCCAGGATGACCTCACCCTGTAACCAAAATACTTTACCACTGGCGCAGAGACTCGTCAATGGTGAGGGATATTATAGGCCATGATTCCAGCGATAAAAATGGGACTTAATTGGATTTCCAATGTGCCGCGACGGAAGCATCCGCAGTTAACGTCCTTTAGTTGCTAATCGTACTGGTCACGCTACTCTGACCTTACAGGGTAGTCCTATTTCGTTGGTTTTATATACGTATTTTCCACCATTCGGGTCGAAATCCGGAAGCAGCTTCTGGATTTCATGTACCGGCCATATACCGTTATACGTTATTGTCGGATTCTCCCAGCAGACGGAACTCTTTGCTGACTTGGGTCGGACGGAATGTATCTTGCACTCGTGGTTTTCTTTGTCGAAAAACACGCAGTATCCCCGGTCGTAAGTGCGGTAGTAAGGTATGTATTTCCCGGCGATGTCACCTTGTGTTTCCCTGATCCATAGTAGAAAATAGCCTTTTTTATCTTCGTTGACGACCGTATATTTTTGCGCGAGTTCCGCCGGTTCCATACCTAAAAACCGCGCTATTGCCTCGAACTCCCCTGGTTCCGGTACGCACGGCTGCTGCAAACAGCAATAGCCGCACTGCTGGCACGACGTGCTTCCGCTGTTTTTCGCCATATTGTGCTTTTTTTGCTCTTCCGCAAATTGTGCCACGCTTTCCGCTTTCAACCGGTTTACATCTTCCGGACCGGAAATACGCGATGGATTATTCATTGTGTACATAGCAAAATCCGCAATATTATTTACATAAAAGTATACAATGGGTTATTGATATTAGCAAATAACAAGGGTTTCTACCGGGAAAAGCCATTGGTAGCTAAAGCGTTTGTGTTGATAAGGCGAGTAACTATTTCAGGAAAAAGCCCAGGTACCAGTCGATGATCTGGTCGCCCCAGAGGAAGGTGATGAACATTGCCAGGGCCAGGAATGGGCCGAACGCGATGGCTTCCCGGCGGCCTTTGCGGCGCAAGGTCAGGAAGGCGATAGCCACCAGCCCGGAGGCTATCCAGGACATGATCACGGCCACGATGATATTAGGCCAGCCGGTCATCAATCCGGCCAGGGCGCCCAGTTTGACGTCTCCCTCTCCCATCCCCCCCCGTGAAACGATGTAGACCAGCAGGAAGATGCCGAACCCGGCGGCGGCTCCGATGCCGGCGTTGAGGGGTGTGGGCGCCAGGTCGATCTGACCGGAAAACAGGCTGATGCTCAGGGCCACCGCCATGGCTGGCAGCAGAATATTGTTGAGGATAAGCTGGTGCTCCATGTCGATGACGAAGATGACAACGGTCACCGCGGCGTAGAAGAGAGCTGCCCACAGCACTGGTGTCAGGCCGAAATAGAGGTAAAGGAAGGCGAAAGTGAGGCCGGTTATTGCCTCCACCCAGAATACCCGCGCCGGAATCTTCTCGCCGCAGGTGCGACAACGGCCCCGGAGCACAAGCCAGGAAAGCACCGGGATCATGTCGGCGGGGGTTAGGCGGCGGCTGCAGCCCGGACATTTGGACGGGGGCATGACGACGGATTTATCATGAGGTAAGCGGTCAGCCAGTACGTTCAAGAAGCTGCCGATGACAGCGCCGAACATGAAGAAGATGATTGCGTAGGCGGTTTCCATTGGGGCACATTATAGATGGAGTCACAAATAAATTCCAAGTTACAAACCCGGAATAGCTCCAAACACGAAATATCAGAGTTTGGTCATTGGTGTTTTGGTAATTTGAAATTTGTTTCGTGCTTGGTATTCGAATTTCGGCTTTGGGGAGGCATGTAAGGCGGGGTAAAACAGGTTATTCACCTTTGGTCAAGAGCTCGAATTTACCTGTGCCCTCGATCTCCTGGTGCAGCACTGAGTTAACCTCCACCCCCAGGATGAGGATGATGGCGGAGATATAGATCCACATCAGCAGCACGATGACTGAGCCCAGCGGGCCATATACCGACTCGTAGTTGGCGAAATTGGTCAGGAAAAAGATAAAGAGATATGTACCCGCCTGAAAAAGTACTGCGGCCAGGATGGTGCCAGGCCAGGTCCATTTCCAGATGGTGCGGGTGTTGGGCACATATTTATAGATGATGAGAAAAACCAGCAGCGCCAACAGGAAGCCGATGAGGCGGCCACCGAACGGCACCAGGAAATTTAGCAGTGGATTGGGTGACTCATCGACGAAATTCACCAGGTTGATCGCCGTCAGCGACAGTAGGAAGAGGGCGCCGGTGCCCACCACCATAGCCAGATCCCGCGCCTTGCCGATGACGAAATGGCGCTCCGATTTGATGCCCCAGGCGCGGTTGACCGCCCGGCGGATGGCGGCGAACAAATTGCTGCCGCTCCATAGAAGACCAACCACACCGGCGATACCGCCAACACCCCTGAGTTCGATGACGGCATCCAGTGTGGTTTCAACGAAATCGGCAGAGCCGGGAAGAACATGGATCAGTGCGTCCGAAACTGCCCGGCGGATATCTTCATTTGGCAGAAAAAAGCCCATCAGGGAGACCACGCCTAGCAGGAGCGGGAAGATCGACAGGAAGGCATAGAAGGCGACAGCGCCGGCGCGGTCGGAAGCGTCATCGCGGCTCCACTCCTCGGCTATGCGCCGAAGGAAGCGGAAGGCGATGCTCTTTTCCAGGGCGCCCTTGATACGGTTGACCCACGCGTTGATGGACTGTCTCAACTTTTTCATATCGTTTACGATCTGCCCGGCGATATAAAACTCTGGTTACTTCTTGACCGCCCAAACCAGGGCAACCACCCAGCCGATGAAAGTCCAGCCCAGGAGCAGATTCAGCAGGAAAATGGCGCCAGTATTACGGCGTTTACGAGCGATGGCGATAGTTGTGGGCAGGAAATAGATCACCAGGCTGATGATGAATGAGATGATCCCAAAGATGCTGGCGAAGAAAAACCCGAAGATGCCTTCAATCATAATGCGAAACTCCTGACAATGTTATAAAGATAGACTACCTTAAATCAGGGCACCGGGCAACAGGAAAATATTCGGGAGGCTCTGGGGATATGATATAATCCGGGTTGTGAAAAGAGCTAAATTGAGCGAATTCGAACTTATCGACCGGATCATTTCCGAGGTAAACCGGGTGAAACCGGGCGATTGGCCGTCGCTTCTTTCCGGTATCGGCGACGATACGGCGCTTATCAAGTTCAAGGGCAAGTACCAATTGGCTACTGTCGACTGTCTTGTCGAGGACGTTCATTTCAAAAAGGAATTCCTTGATTGGACGTCTCTGGGATGGAAGGCGCTGGCGGTGAACCTGTCCGATATCGCCGCCATGGGTGGTAAGCCGAAGTACGCTTTGGTATCGCTTGCTCTACCTTCTGATGTCGATACCGATAACGTGGTCAAACTTTACCGCGGCATGCTGGAACTAGCCAGGGAGTCCGGCACCGTTATCGCCGGGGGCAATATCAGCCGCGCCGCGCAGTTGGGCGTCCATGTGACGGTTATCGGCGAAGCGGAGTCGAAATCGAAAACGTTGCTGCGCTCGAAGGCCAAAAAGGGCGACCTTATCGCCGTGACGGGGCGGCTGGGTGGAGCGGCAGCGGGACTGCAAGCGCTCCAAGGTGCCTTCCGGCCGGGGAAGTTCGACACCGATGAACTGACGCGAGCTTTTTGGCGGCCGCAACCGAGGCTCGATGTCGGGCAACTGCTGGTTAAACACGGCGTTAAATGCGCCATAGATATCAGCGACGGGTTGCTTGCCGACCTGGGGCATATCCTCAAGGCCAGCAAGGTCGGAGCTAAGGTCGAGGTCGCCCGTATCCCGGTTCACCCATCGGCGGCATCGTCGAGCGAAGTCGACGCGTTGGAAGCGGCTCTTAACGGCGGAGAAGATTACGAACTTTTATTCACCGGAAAACGTGAAATTATCGAAAAAGTGGCTGCCGATGCCTGCTGTCCGGTAACGGTCATCGGCGAGATCGTCCGTGGCACGGGCAAGATTGAATTGCTCGATACCCTGGGTTGTCCGCTGTCGGTTGACCCCGCGGGATGGCGGCACTTTTAGGTATAATAACCCGATCGTCGGCTGCCCGAATTAGAAAATCGCTCCAAAATATGAACTCACTCACAATTAACGCGAATTCCCCCGTATCCACCCGTCGTATCGGAGAAGCCGTGGGCAAAGCCTTAGGCTCCGGCGACGTTGTGCTGCTCGCCGGACCACTGGGAGCGGGTAAAACGACATTGACCCAGGGTCTCGCCCTTGGATTGGGCATCACTGAAAGCGTGATGAGCCCCACGTTCGTCCTTATGCGTGAACTCAAGGGCAGGCTGCCGTTGTATCACCTGGACTTATACCGCTTGGAAAATCTGCCGGAGATCTCGGACCTGGGCCTGGATGATTATTTTTACGGTGACGGGGTCACGGTGGTGGAGTGGGCCGACCGCGCCGGGGTGCTGCTGCCGGAAGAACACCTGCGCGTTGACTTGGAGTATGCCGGCAACCGGTCCCGGAGCTTGTGTTTCACCGCTCGCGGCGAGCGTTACGAGCAATTGCTGACCGGCTTGGCTGCCCGGTTCGAGGCAAAATCATGACACTGATACTGGCTATCGACGCCGCCACGGCGCACGCCGGGCTGGCATTGCTTCGGGACGGTGAAATGGTCGCCGAAGACGCCTGGCTGACTCACCATAATCAGACGGTGGAACTGCTGCCTCGTTTGGAATCCCTGCTGCTTAAATCGAACTTGACGATTCAGAATGTCGATGCCATCGCCGTGAGCCGCGGACCGGGAAGCTACAACGGAGTACGGGTGGGCATCGCCAACGCCAAAGGCCTGGCTTTCGCTTTAGCCAAACCACTTATCGGCGTCGGTACCCTTGAGGCTGAGGCGTGGCGTTTCCGTGCTGCCAGCCGCCCGGTATGGGCTATCCTGCCATTGGGACATGATTATGCCGTCGTTATGTTTGAACCCGTTGACGGGGAGTGGACTAAGAGTCTACCGGAGCAGGCGATGACGCCCGATCAACTGATTGCGGCGTTGCCGCCGGGGACGCTGGTGGCTGGCGAACTGCCGGAGAGGATTCTTGAACTGTTGCGTTCTTCTCGTAGCGATATCGAAATCGCCGTCGAGAGCCCCTTGAACCGGGCGGCGGCGCTTGGGCAGATCGGATTCGAACGCCTGCAACGGGGTGAAACGGATACTGCCGCGTCCCTCCAGGCTTTGTACCTACGGCGGCCGCAGGTCACTCCTCCCAAAACGCCGCGGGATACCTCCGGGCTGCCCGGGCGCGGTGTTATCTGGGATATGGATGGTGTTATAATTGACTCCGCTGAATTACATTTCCGGTCATGGCGGGACGCACTGGGCAAACGCGGCATCGAGATGAGCCGGGAGCAATTCGACGCCACCTTCGGCCGCCGCAATGACGATATCATCGCCTACGTCACCGGCCGGCCGGCAATACCGGAAGAAGTCGCGACAATCGGCAATGAGAAAGAGACTGCGTACCGGCGGATGGTTGTGGGGCAGGCACGCGCTTTCCCCGGCGTCATGGAACTGATGCGCACCCTGAAGGAGAGCGATTTCAAACAGGCGGTGGCCTCATCGGCGCCGCCGGAGAATGTAGCTCTCATTGTCAGGGAGATGGCTCTTGAAGGGTTGATCGATGCCACCGTCGATGCATCCCAGGTGTCTAAGGGGAAACCCGATCCGGAAGTTTTTCTAAAGGCGGCGGCCGGGCTCGGGCTTGAGCCGGAATCTTGTCTGGTCATCGAGGACGCCGTGGCGGGAGTTGAAGCGGCGGTTCGTGCCGGCATGGCGGTCATCGCCGTCTCCAATACTCACCCGAAGGATAAACTGGCTGCGGCGGATCTGGTCGTCGCCTCTTTGGAAGAGGTGGACGCGTCTCAAATACTGGAACTGATAAATCGTAAATTACAAAAAGGAGTATAAATGGAAAAGACACTGGTACTCATCAAACCCGACGGTGTAGAAAACGGTCATGCCTGCGCCATCCTGGCCCGGCTGGAAGCCACCGGCGTTAAACTGGCGGCGACGCGGATGCTGAAGATCTCCCGGGAAACCGCGGAAGCTCATTACGCCGTCCACAAAGAGAGGCCGTTCTTCGCCAGCGTGGTCAGTTACATCACCTCCGGCCCGGTGGTGGCGGCGGTCTTCCAGGGTGAGGATGCGGTGATCAAGGTGCGCAAGGCCATGGGCGCCACCGATCCGGCTAAAGCCGAAGTAGGCACCATCCGCAAGGATTTCGCCGAGAGCATCGAGCGCAACGCCATTCACGGATCGGATTCCCCGGAAACCGCGCAGTTTGAGATCGGGCTGTATTTCAAACCGGAAGACATCTTCTCTTATTAGATTGGAATCGCTTGAGCATTCGGGAGGGGGCGCAAGCCCCCTTCTTGTCTATTGGGCGCATCCTAATTCAGTATCCGATCCGCCAAGATGACTCAACCGTGAAATAGTAGTAAAGTGTTAACAATGGACGAGAGAACTATCCTCGCCCTGGTCTCTAAAAGAGCCAGTCACTTTCACCCGGATGTGTGCCGGAGTCTAGACTCGGCGTTTTCCGGTGTTGGATTGACTCTGCAATTCCACTATATCGATGAGAACTCCGGTGTTGCGGAGGAGATCGACCGTGCGTTGAAATCCGGCTGTCACACCTTTCTGGCCGTCGGCGGGGACGGTACCGTCAGCCTGGCGGCTGGCCATCTCCATGGCAAGCCGCATCGCCTCGGCATCATACCCGCCGGAACCGCCAATACCCTGGCGCGCATCCTGGGAATCCCCATGAATATCGGCAGGGCGATTAAGCTGGCCGCGACCTCCCAGAAGACCCGGTCGATCGACGGCATGGAGGTTCGGGGACGCTTATGCCTGCAAAATGTTTCTACAGGCATTTCTTCAATTTCCCTCGACGGCCTGGACGCCAGGCAGAAAGCCCAGGCGGGCATGTTCTCCTATGTTATCGGCGCAGCCCGCGCCACCTGGAGGATAGCGCCTTGCGATTATAAAATCACCATCGACGGCCGGGATTATGCCGTGAACGCCGTGGAGATTCATGTTACCAATACCGGCGTTCTGGGTGTGCCGCAATACCATATTCATGAATCTTCCTGCATCGATGACGGCAGTGTCGAAGTGCTGGGGATCACCCGCTGGACGCCTCAGAAAATCGCCGATACCGTGCTGGATATTACGTTGCGCAGGAAGAAACGCGCCATTCAATTCATCGGTGGAGGCAGCGACATCCGGATCAGGAGCGCCCATGGGCTTGCTGTGCAGGGTGACGGCGATATCATCGGCACTACGCCGGTCGATATCACGGTACGCCCGAGGGCGGTCAATTTCATTGTTCGCTGATGATGCGTTTTCGTCAGATCCCTTCGTTCTCGTGTAGGGGCCAATCTCAGATCGGCCCTGGGGAGGGGCGGGTAGTATGGATATGTTTGCCCGGCTGATGCCGGTCGCCTATACTTAACGGATTATGCTTAATTTCGGCACCGCCGGCATACCCGCCGGCACCAAGGGCAAAGGCGATACCGTCGCCGGTCTCAGGCAGGTCGCTGATCTTGGTTTGGGCGGCATGGAGATAGAGTTTGTCCGCGGTATATATCTCAAGGAGAACACCGCGCCGCCGGTCGCTTATGTTGCTAAGAAGCTCGGACTCAAGCTCTCCTGTCACGCGCCGTATTATCTCAATCTCAACGCATCCGATGAGATCAAGCAACGGCAGTCGGGAGGCGTGCTGCATCACGCGGCGCGCATTGCCGCTCTTGCCGGCGCCGGAAGCATCGTATTTCACGCCGGTTACTATTTGAAAGACACGCCGGAAACGGCTTATGGCCGGATCAGAGAGCAAATCGAAGTGGTGCTGGAGAAACTCCGTGATGAAAACATCCGGATTACTCTGCGGCCGGAATTGGCTGGTAAGGTCAGCCAGTTCGGCAACCTGACCGAACTTCTGCGCTTGTCGAAGGAACTGCTGGGTGTGGTTCCGGCCATCGACTTCGCTCATCTGCGTGCCGTCACCGGCCGCTACAACAGTTACGCTGAATTCGCCGAGGTGTTGAACCGGATCGGCGACTCACTGGGCGCTGAGGCGCTGTCGGATCTCCATTTGCATGTGTCCGGCATCGAATACGGTAAGAGCGGTGAGCGGCGGCATCTCAACCTGGCTGAGACGGATTACCGCTATGAGGAGTTGTTGCAAGCTTTGATTGATGTCGATGCCGGCGGATTACTCATCTGTGAAAGCCCCAATATAGAGGAGGACGCGTTATTGTTGCAGCGTACCCGTTGGGAATTGGCGGGAGGGAAGCAGTCGCCTGGCCGGTAATGACAACGATTCTTTCGAGATATAGCGGTCTCTGGTATAATATACATAATATTCTATCAACTATTTTTGCCACCGGACTATTTTTGAGGCTGATATGAAATTTAACTGGAAACGCACTACCATCGCCTATGTCATAATGCTGCTGGTCAGCATCGCCATTTTCGCACTATTGCTGCCTAATACCCAGGATCAACCTCTGGAGGTGACCCAGAATGATCTAATCACCCTGTCGCAGAACAACCAGATCGAGAAGATCGTGGTTGAAGAGGACAAGATCACCGCAACCACCACCGGCGGATATCCAGTGGCAGGTGACCCCCCCAGGGACATCTTTACCTTTAAGGAATACCTGACCTCCATCTATGACATACCCGGATTGGATCTTACAGGGGTCGATGTTGAGATAGTTGGCAACACCGGTTTTGACTGGGGCGCCGTGCTCATCAATATCATCCCCATCCTGTTCATAGGCGGCATTATCCTCTTCCTGTTCAGCCAGGCGCGCGGCGCCAATTCCCAGGCCATGCAGTTCGGCCGCTCCAAGGCCAAGATGTTCAACGTGGACAAGCCTACCACCACCTTCGATAACGTCGCCGGTGTGGATGAGGCCAAAGGTGAAGTCCAGGAGATCGTGGAGTTCCTGAAGTCTCGCGAGAAATTCCAGGCGCTGGGCGCCCGCATCCCCAAGGGCGTGTTGCTCATCGGCTACCCCGGCACCGGTAAAACGCTGCTGGCCCGCGCCATCGCCGGTGAGGCCGGCGTGCCATTCTTCTCAATTTCCGGGTCCGAGTTCGTGGAGATGTTCGTCGGCGTCGGCGCCTCCCGCGTCCGCGACCTATTCGAGCAGGCCAAGCGCAATGCCCCGTGCATCATCTTTATCGACGAGATCGATGCTGTCGGCCGACAGCGCGGCGCCGGTCTCGGCGGCGGCCATGACGAGCGGGAGCAGACTTTGAATCAGATACTGGTGGAGATGGACGGCTTTGAAGCCACCACTACCATCATCGTTATCGCCGCCACCAACCGCCCGGATGTCCTCGACCCGGCGCTGCTGCGCCCCGGCCGTTTCGACCGCCGCGTGGTCTTGGATATGCCGGACCTCAACGGCCGCCACCAGATATTGAAGATCCACGCCAAGGGCAAGCCTCTGGCCGAAGACGTCAACCTGGAATCCCTGGCCAAGCAAACCATCGGTTTCTCCGGCGCCGACCTGTCCAATCTGATGAACGAGGGCGCCATCCTGGCGGCTCGTGGCGGCAAGAAGGTCGTTGAGATGATCGACCTGGAAGAGTCGATCGACCGCGTGATCGCCGGGCCGGAGCGCAAGAGCCGCAAGGTCAGCCCGCACGAGAAAGAGATCACCGCCTATCACGAAGCCGGACACGCCCTGGTGGCGCGGCTCCTGCCCCACGCCGATCCGGTGCACAAGATCACCATCGTAGCCCGGGGCATGGCTGGCGGTTATACCAAGCAGTTACCGGCGGAAGACCGCTATATCGCCACCAACTCGCAGTTCAAGACCAAGATCGCCATCTCCATGGGCGGCCGTCTGGCCGAGGAAATCATGTTCGATGAGATGTCCACCGGCGCCTCCCAGGACTTCAAGGATGCCACCAACATCGCCAAGAAGATGGTCACTTCCTACGGTATGAGCGAAAAGCTCGGGCCGCGCACCTTCGGCAGCAAGGAAGAGATGGTCTTCCTGGGCAAAGAGATCCACGAGCAGCGCGACTACGGCGAAAAGACCGCCGACCTGATCGACCAGGAAGTAGAGGCCATCATCCAGTCCGCCTATCAGACGGCCAAGACCATTCTGATCGAGAACAAGGACCGGTTGCGCTACATCGCCGAACAGTTGATGGCCGCTGAAACCCTCGAGGGCGAGACGCTGGAGAGGCTCTTCACCGAACCGGTGCCGCCCCCCACACCCAAGGCTGAGACGGCCGAAGTTGAAAACACCCCTGTGGCCGCTGTTAAAACAGAAGCCAAAGCTAAAGCCAAGACCGCCACCAAGGCTGCCGACAAACCGGCTGGAGCCGGTCCGGCCGCCCCGCACGTAGCCCCGGCGACCTGATAAGAACCAGGTACAAACAGAAAGGCGCTGATATAAGCATCAGCGCCTTTTCTTATTATTATTATTCGTTGGGTTCACCACTGATTCACGTCTCTCCCTTTCGCAAAGGGAGATTAAGAGGGATTTCGTCCCCAGCCCTACACCCGCCGCCGGATCAGGTAAGCGGTAAGTTCCTTCAGTGCCTCACGGCAGTCACTCAGCGGCAGGGTGTCCAGCGCTTCGATTGCCCTGTCGGAATAGATCACGGCGCGGCGGTAACTTTCGTCGATAAGGTCGCTGTGGCGGATCATGTCAATGGCGCGGGTGAAGTCAGCTTCGCGGTTTTTGCCTTCCAGGAAATCCTTGACCGGGTTAGAATCCGGGTAACGTTCCATCAGGAGAAGGGCGGGGAGGGTCACCGTGCCCTGGCGCAGGTCGGAGCCTACCGGTTTGCCCAGTTCCGCCTCGGTGCCTATGAAATCCAGGATATCATCGACGATCTGGAAGGCCAGGCCGAGATTGTAGCCGAAATCCGTCAGCGCCTGGATCTGGGTCTCGGTACCCCCCGCCAGCACCGCCCCGGACTCGGTGGACATCTTGAGAAGTTCCGCCGTCTTGCCGGCGATGCGCTGATAATAGCCTTCCAGGCTCTGTTCCGGGCTGAAAACATCGCGGGCCTGCCGCAGTTCGCCCACTGCAATCACCTGGAGTGTGTGTGAGAACAGTTTTACCACCCGCAGATTGTCGGTGGCGGCGGCGAATTCACCGGCGCGGGCAAAGAGAAAATCGCCCAGCAGGATCGCTTTCTCGGTACCCCAGAGCTTGTTGACGGTCAGCCTGCCGCGGCGGGTGTCGGCGCGGTCGATAGCGTCGTCGTGGACGAGCGTTGAAATGTGCAGCAGTTCATTGGCTGTGGCCATATTCAGGATACGGTGGGTGTTTCCGTCGATACAGCGTCCAGCCATGAAGGTCAGTGCCGGGCGCAATATCTTGCCACCCGCCAGGATATGGCGCAGCATGTCGTGGAGTTCGGGGAACTCCTCACGCCACTGGTTGAATAGCGCATTGAAGTTCGCCTCGACGGCGCCAAGGTCTCCGACCACCGGGGCATACAGATCTTTTAGTCTCAAGGTCAATTCCTAATCACCATGAAATAACCAACAACCAAGAAACAAATTCCATGCAATATCCAATTTCCAATATTCAAACCACGAACAAACTTGATGGTTGGAATTTGAATATTGATTTTTGTTTGGTTCACCATGAAGAGGGCTCACCATGAATGGTTATTGTACCTTGTTTCCTGTGGATTGCTACATTAGTCCCAGACGGGCCGTTTCTTCCTCGACCACCGTCTCATCCAGCTTGATGAACAGCGCTTCCGGCGGGTTCAATGCCGAGCCGGGCACAGGGCGCCGCAGCTTCCAGCCGTCGGCTTGAATGGTGCTGTCGTAACCCAGGAATCCGTGCAGCTTCTCCGAGCTGAAGGGCAGGAAGGGGTAGAAGGCGGTACGCAGGCCGGAGATGACGGTGAGGGCGGTATACAGCGCATCGGCGGCGGCCGGCTTATCCGTCTTGACCGATTTCCAAGGGGACTTCTCGTCCAGGTAACGGTTAGCCTCGGCGGCCAGCGCCATGGCGGTCTTGATGGCTTCTTTGAACTTGCAGCCGTAAAGTAGTTCATCCATCGTTTGGAGCGTCGCTCCGGTCTTGCCGATGATTTCCAGGCTGCGCTCGTCGAGGCCGCCGTGTTCCGGCACTCGTCCCTCGAAATGCTTTTGCAGCATGGACAGCACCCGGTTGACCAGGTTGCCATAGGTGGCCACCAGTTCGTCGTTATTGCGGCGCACGAACTCACGCCAAGAAAAATCGGTATCCGAGGTGTCCGGCATATTGGCTGAAAGCATGTAGCGCAGGGCATCGGGCTGATAGCGTGACAGGAAGTCGTCCAGCCAGATGGCGATGTTTCTGCTCTTGGACAGCTTCTGCGCCTCTATGGTCAGGAACTCGTTGGAGGGCACGTCGTAAGGCAGGTTCAGCCCGCCGTAGCCCATGAGCATGGCCGGCCAGATGATGGTGTGGAAGGGAATATTGTCCTTGCCGATGAAATAGTAGCTCTTGCAGTCTTCTTGCCAGAACCGGCGCCAAGCCTCCGGATCACCGCTCCGCTGCGCCCATTCCTTGCTGGCCGAAAGGTACCCGATGACCGCCTCGAACCAGACATAAATGCGCTTATCGTCATAACCGGGCAAGGGCACAGGTATGCCCCAGGTGATATCGCGGGTGATAGCCCGGTCATGCAGGCCTTCTTCCAAATAACGCCGGGTAAAGCGCTGCACGTTGAGCCGCCAGTGATCCTGCTGCTCCTTAACCCACTCCAGTAGGGGCTGCTCGAAGGCGGACAACCGCAGGAAGAAATGCTCCGTTTCCCGGAACTCCGGAGCGGTGCCGCAGAGCTTGCAGCAGGCGCCGATCAGATCGGCCGGGTTCATCGGCTTGCCGCAGGCGTCGCACTGGTCGCCGCGGGCGCCGGGGGTCTTACACGACGGGCAGACGCCCTCGACGTAGCGGTCGGGCAGGAAGCGTTTACAACTGGCGCAATAGGGTTGCGACACAGTTTCTTTGTAGAGATAACCCTTTTCCAGCAGGGTGAGGAAGATATCCTGGACCACTGCCGTATGGTTGGGGGTGCCGGTGGTGGTGTAAAGGTCGAAGGTGATGCCCAGCGCCGCCCAGTTCTCGACGAACTTATCGTGAAAATAGCCCGCCACCTCCGCCGGGGTTTTCCCCTCAGCCTCTGCCCGGATGGTTACCGGCGTGCCGTGCTGATCAGAACCGGAAACCATCAGCACCTCATCGCCGCGGGTGCGGTGATACCGGGCAAAAATATCCGGCGGCAGATAAGCCCCGGCGACATGCCCCAGGTGCAGGCGATTGTTGGCGTAAGGCCAGGCCACGCCGATTAAGATGCGTTCTGTCATCTATTGAATAACCAAGATACAAGTTACAATAACCAAACAAACACCATTACCAAATCTCAATGACCAAACGTTTGGGAATTGGTTATTGGACTTTGGAACTTGTTTGGTGTTTGTTTCTTGGTTATTGGTCATTTCGCGTAGCGATCAGGGCAGGAACGTCAGCGTCCGTTCGCCTTTGTCCTCGCGGTAGTGGGCGTAGCCTTTTTCCAGGGCGCACTCCACGCAATAGCGCACCGAAGCGCCTTTGACCACTTCCTCGCCGTCTTTCTCGTCCACCACGAGGTAACGTTCCGGGTAGCCGATGACCCGCCCGCAAACGTCACATTTCATATTACCCAGGGAAATACATCCGCGTCGCATTTTGTTGCCTCCGAAATATCTACGTATTATAAAGGTTACTTAAGTTTAAGCCAAGCCCCATAGAGTTCGCGCCGTGACAATCCCGTTGTTGCCGCCAGCCGCGCCGTCGCTTCTTTAGCCGGGGCGCCCTCGTTTTTCAGCTTCAATAGTTGGCCGATGATCTTGTCATCGAGCACCGGCGCGGCTTCTACCGCCCTGGTTCCTTCGACGACGATGACGAACTCGCCTCTCGGTTCCCCGAAGTGTTCCAATGCTTTGCTCAGCGTGCCCCGGAACACTTCTTCATGCAGCTTGGTCAGTTCACGGCACACCGCTACCGGCCGGTCGCCCAGTGTCTCGATCATCGCCTTCAGCATGACTCTCAATCTATGCGGCGCTTCGAGAAACACCAGCGTGGCTTTATCGGCTGCTAGCCTTTCCAGGACTCCCCGTCGTTCCGAAGCCTGCCGCGGCAGGAAAGCCAGGAAGCGGAATTCCGCCGTCGGCAAACCGGAAACTGCTAGGGCGGCGATAACGCTGGACGGTCCGGGAGTCGCCTCCACGCGAAACCCCCGGGCGATGGCCGCGGCGATGAGTTCCTGTCCCGGATCGGCGATGCCCGGCGTGCCGGCGTCCGACACCAGGGCAACGTCCCCATCTTCCAGCTTGGAAAGGATATAATCCAGCTTGGACAGCTTATTATGCTCGTAATAACTGGTCAGCGGCGTCTTGATCTGAAGCGCGTTGAGGAGCTTCAAAGTACGCCGGGTGTCCTCCGCGGCGATAAGACTGACCTCTTTGAGCACCCGCATGGCGCGGAGGGTGATGTCCTCAAGGTTGCCGATAGGCGTGGCCACAATATACAGCGTCGGCATCGCTACCTCCGCGTAGGGACACGGCGTGCCGTGCCCTCCCCGTCGCCCCGACGGCAACCTCCGATTCGCGTTTCTCCCTTTCGTAAAGGGAGATTAAGAGGGATTTCGTCCCCCGTCGCCCTCAATTCGCTGATACTATCTTTTGAAGACACGGCCTCGTTTGCCCCGACTATCGCCTACTCGTCCTCGTCAGTTTCGATCTCCGGTTCCTCCTCCGCGGACGGGGTGGCGGCCGGGGGGCAGTGGAGGATGGCTGAAGATTTATCCTTACCGCGTTTCTTGGCCTCCAGTGAATCCACCGTCTCCCGCAGGGCTGTGGTATTCACCACCGCCGGATCGACGATGACCCCGGTGATGCCGCGGTCGCTGAGAGACTGAAGCTCAACCTTGGAATAGAGCTTCGGCAGTCTCAGGATGAGCGGTTTGCCGCAGAAATCGGTCAGGCGCTGTACCACCAGTAAGTCATGGAAGGTCAGGGACTCGCCCAATCCGGCTTCGGCGATGACCGCCACCGGTTCCAGCCCGCCGATTGCCCGTAATTGAGCGTCGGTCAGACCGGCTTCGATGCGCAGGAGTCGCGCCGTGTCCTCGCCGAGGTCAGCGCCAACCGCCCCGTCCAGGCTGACGACCACGAACTCGCAGCCGGAGTGCTCCGTCTCACCACCGATGGCGCAGCCGCGCAGCACGCCGGATTTCTCCGATTTACAGTTGCAGGGCCCGGGCACGAGTACGGCGTCGATGCCGGGGAGACCGGCGCCTTCGTCGATGACCGTCGCTTCGGCCATGATGAACAGGCGCGGCTTGATCGCCGCGGCGTTCTGCCCGAAGCCCATCGGCCGCCCGGCGCCCCGGATGATCTTTTCCATTTGGTCGCTGAATCGGTTACCCATTCTTTTTATCCTAAGTGATTTTTATTACCAGGCGCCCGGAGGATTCCGTCGTCTCGTAGCGCTTGATGTCGTGCTTAGCCGGTCCGGACAGCGGCTTGCCGTCATAGTTGAAGGTGCTGTGGTTGACGCTACAGCACTTGAGCTTCCCTTCGTTGGCGACGGGGTCGATCTTGCGGCCGCCGTGAGTGCAGCGGTCCTGGTAGGCGTACAATTTGTTGTCCTGGCCGCGGACCACCAGCACCGGCTTTTCCAGGCCTTTGCCCTTGAGATAAGCGGCGCCGCCCTTTGCCGTCAGCATGGTCGCTGCCTTCAGATCGACGATAGCCTGTCCGTCCCGGGACTCCCAGGCGGTCTCCGCCAGGGGCTTGGTGTCGCATATGCCCAGGATCGCCTTGAAGATGCTCACATGTCCTCCATATCCAGCTTATGAATACTCATTCTATCACGGCTCAGCGTGACTTATAAAGAAACACGAACGCCGCCAGGTATCGGAATGCCGGCAAAAAATAAAAATCCCACAAACCGTCATCGTGAGTCTACGGCGAAATGAACTCAGTGCTGCCACAAGAGCATGACGCATGACTAACCCCCCCCGGGTACCGCCCCCGCTCCACCTAAACGCCGGCGTACGGCAGTTCGAGTTCTATCCTGGTGCCGCAGCCGGGTCCCGTCTCCAACTGAAAACTGCCCCCCAGCGTCAGGACGCGCTCGCGCATGCCGCTGATGCCGCTGCTGCGTCCGCCGCCCAGGTCGGCCAAGTCGAAACCTTTACCCTTGTCGCTGATGGTGACAGTGAAGCTGTCGCCTTTGTCCGCCATCGTCACCCGCGCCTCCTTGACCCCGGCATAGCGCAGCACGTTGGTCAGCGCCTCCTGGACCACCCGGTAGGCGCAGAGCCTGGTATCCGGATTGAGCCGGCTGTCGTCGACGTCGCTGTGCAGTTCGACGGTAAGGCCGGTCGTGGATTTTAGTCGCTCGAACAGGGCGTTCAACGCTGTTTCCAGTCCGAGGACGTTCAGCATCGAGGGGTGCAGTTCCATGGACAGGTTCCTCACCTGGGTGATGACCTGCTTGACCTGGTCAATAGCTGAATTGATGGCATTCTTGCTCATGGCGTCTTCGCGCTTAAGACCCGTGTCCAGTATCATCTTGAGCACCGTCAGATGCTGCCCTACCTCGTCATGAAGCTCCTTGGAAATCCGGCGGCGTTCCTCCTCCTGGACCTCCACCAGGCGACGCGACAGTGACCTCAGCTCCGCTTCCGCCAGGGTACGGCGGTCCACCTCGCCGGCCAGGTTCTGATTCAGGTCATAGAGTTCCGAGGTGCGTTCGCTGACCGTCTCTTCCAATTGTTCGGCGGCCAGCTTTAAGATGTTAGCAGCCCGGACCCGCTGGGTGGTCTCGGCCAATGCAAAAACCATTCCCTCGGTTTCGCCGGAAGGTGACTTGACCGGGGTGAGAGACCAGTCCCAATAGGTGATACCGCGTCCCGGCTGGTCTGGAAACTCGAAAGGTTTGTCGTGATAACTTTCGGCGATGCCTTTATCCCTGACCCGCCGGAAGATGGCTTCATTCTCCTCGTCTGGAAACAGGTCGAAGTGATTTTTACCGATGAGTTCCTCGCGGCTGCGGCCGCTGCCGGTGACGTAAGCGTTGTTGACCATTTGGAAGTTGAAATCACGGTCCAGGTAGGCCACATGGGTGCCGATGCTTTCAGTGACCGTTTCCAACAGAATCTTATCCTTGATCGTCGCCGCAATCAGGCGGTTTATCTCCGCCTGCCGCTCCTGTAATTCCGCTATAAATTGCCTGCGTTCGGTGATGTCACGAACGGACAGCAGGAAATTCTCTCCTTCGGAGCCGGTGCGGGCGGCCATGACTTCTGCGTGGATGGGGGGACCGTCCTGGCTTTTCAATACCACATCGATCGATGTCCTCAGCGACCTTTGGTGCAGACCGATCAGGCGGCGATGGAAGATATCCTGTGATTCCGGGGCGACGAAGCGGGTGAAACGCAGTCCGGTGAGTTTGGCCGGATATTCGTTTAGGAGTTCAGCACCGGCCTTATTGACGACTTTGATGATATGGTTGGAGTCGAGTACAAAGTACGCTATCGGTGCCAGGTTGAATAACTGGCGGTATAGCGCGTGGGATTCTTCTAGCCGGCACTCGGTCTCCCGCAAAGTCTCGTTCTGCAGCTCCAGTTCGGCTTCATATGTCTGAAGTTCGGTTTCGAGTTGTTCTATTGATGGGGGTTTGCGAGGCGGTGGCCCCTGAAGCGGCTGGTTTTCTGGGTTACGCGGTTCGCAGTTATTGTTTTCCATTTTATTACCTTTTGAGCGCCTCCTGCCTGCCTACCGGCTGAAGCTCCCAATCCCGAGCCGGTATCTTCGGTCATTTTTTACGATGAGGCATTATCTGGCCTTTGTCACCTTTCCATTCTTAATTATAGTGTACCATCCCGTGCAACGATATAGGTATTTTAGAGAAGATAAATGAACCGTCATCACAAGCCAAAACTAAAAATCAGTTATTGTGAGGCCTGTCCTGGTTCCACTGAGTCACCACGAAGTGAGCCTGTCGAAGGGATTCCGCCGCCTGCCCTTTCCGAAGGTTAGGGAAGCAATCCAATGCCTATGTGAGAGCATGATAAGCCAGAATCTGTCGTAAAACCACGCGAAATTTGGTATATGGTAGAATCTTTGTATTAATGCTTCCCGGAACCGGAGGCTTTCAAAAATACCATCGATCGATATCGGTCTTAAATAATGATCACATACATCCTATTCGTAATCGGTTTCGTGATCCTGGTCAAAGGCGCCGACTTCATCGTGGACGGCGGCTCCGCCATGGGGTTGCGACTGAAGATTTCGAGTCTCATCATCGGCCTCACCGTGGTCGCCTTGGGGACTTCGGCGCCGGAGTTGATGGTAACTCTGTTCGCCAGCGCCAGCGCCAGCGAAGCGTCCCAATTGGTGATCGGCAACATCATCGGCAGTAACATCGCCAACATTTTACTCGTACTGGGCGTTGCATCCCTTATCTTTCCCATCGTCGTAAGACGGGATGTCATCTGGGTGCAGATACCGTTAAGTTTGTTGGCCGTGATGACGCTGGGCGTTATAGCCTCCGATTCTATTCTCGATAACGAAGCCGTTTCGATACTCACCCGGTCCGATGGAATAATACTACTTCTGTTTTTTACGGTCTTCCTGTACTACACCATCGCCCAGGTGCGCCGGCAGCGTTCGAGTTTCTACACCGATGTTGCGGCGGAACAGGATGTAGAAACGCAAACGGTCCAGTATTCATGGTTGAAGATAATTAACCTGATAACCCTCGGTCTGCTGGGGTTGTTTTTCGGCGGGCGCTGGATAGTGGACGGAGCAATCCGGTTGTCACAGGATCTGAATTGGGATCAGTCATTTGTGGGTTTGACCATCGTGGCTGTTGGCACTTCCCTGCCGGAACTGGCCACTTCTGTGGTCGCTGCGTTTAAAAAGAACGCCGATATCGCCGTCGGTAACATCGTCGGTTCCAATATTGTCAATGTATTTTTCATCCTGGGCGTTGGCGCGGTTATCAAACCTATTCCGTTCGATGCCCATAATTATCCCGCCCTGTTCGTCGCCGTGCTGTCATCCCTGGTGCTTTTTGCCGCCATGTTTACCGGGCCGAAGCACCACCTGCTTGTGCGTCCCACCGGCATAGTCTTTCTGGTTCTTTATGCGTTGTTCATTGGCTATTCGGTGATCGCCGCCTAGCGTACTTTTGTAATAGTCCGCCTGGTACTTTTGGGTGATTGCTAAACTCGCGAACAATGCTTACTATCTTGAGCATAGCGCAATTTACTTGCGCGCAGTTGGTCACGGCCAGGCGGGAGAATAGATGCTGTTGCCTAACCCAATAAAAATGGCCGCGATGATCCATCGGGACACCATTTTGCTGGTCGGTCTCGATGAGCAGGCGCAAAGCCTCCTCTTCTCCCGGCTGGCGGCGGAGGGTCACCGGTGCCTGTTGGCCGTTGACGGTGTGGCGGCTATGGAAGCCATCGAGCGTCAGGACATCGCTCTGGTCCTGCTCGATATAAACCTGCCTTACGGGCTGGGTCTTCAGGTCCTTCAGGAGATCAAAGCTAAAAGTTCTGATACCGATGTCATCATGGTAACCGGCGGCGGAGATGCCGCCGTTCCGGTCGAGTGCCTCAGGCTGGGCGCTTATGATTATCTTACCCGTCCGTTGAATCCGGGAATTGTTACCTTCTGCGCCGGGAGGGCATTGGAAAAACGGCGCCTGGTGCTGGAGAACCGTGAATCCAAGGAAACCCTGGAATCGAAAATAGCCGTACGGACCAGGGAGATCACCCAGGCACTCGTCAAGCTTAAATCCGCTTCTATCGACACCATCATGCGGCTGTCACGCGCCGCCGAATTCAAGGATGAAGATACCGGCACTCACATTCAAAGGATGAGCCGGTATACCGCTTACATCGCTGAGAGGATGGGTTTGCCGGACGACTACGTTGAAACCATCCTGTATGCTTCTACGATGCATGACATCGGTAAGATCGGCATTCCGGACAACATCCTGTTGAAACCGGGCAAGCTCGACGACGAGGAATGGGTGATCATGAAGCAGCACACCGTCATCGGCGCCCGGATTTTGGACGGCGCCGACGCCGAGGTCATGAGACTGGGATCAGCCATCGCCATCAGCCACCACGAGAAATGGAACGGCACCGGCTACCCGTTCGGCCTGAAGGGAGAGGAGATACCGTTGTCGGGCCGGATAGCGGCCGTCGCCGACGTTTTCGATTCCGTTACCTCAAAACGGGGATATCGTAAGACTGATTTCACCCCGCAAGAAGCATTCAAGCTGATAGAACAGAACATCGGCTCACAGTTCGATCCTGCTGTATTTCAGGCGTTTAAGACCGCCTGGCCTGATATCCAGGACGAACAGGAGAGGTGCCGCCGCCTGGAAACCTGCCGGCGGCAGGAGATGGACGGTCAATTGGCGGCTGCCGAAACGGCTTGATTTCAGATGGAGCCAGCGTGGGGGCTCGAACCCCAGACCTGCGGTTTACGAAACCGCTGCTCTACCAACTGAGCTACGCTGGCGCGCAAAAGCGAACGTAATTATACATTAAGCCTCAAGCGATGAGCAACGGACGACACACCCGGAGTTAGATGCTGTCGACGACCTTCTTCAGTTTATCCTCCACCACCACGGCGATGCCTCCAAGGTTCTCGTTGTCCACCGCCTTCATGGCCTCGGTGGCCAGGATAGCTGAAACAAAAACCTGCCCGCCGTCTTCGTAAACGATGACGTTGCAGGGCAGCAGCAGCCCGATCTCCTTCTCCGCCTGGAGCGCCTTGTAAGCGAACGGCGGGTTGCAGGCGCCCAGGATAACGTAGTTGTCATAATCAACGTCGAGCTTCTTCTTGAGCGTTTCCCTGACGTCTATCTCGGTCATAATGCCGAAACCTTCTTTTTTGAGTTCCTCGCGGGTCTTTTGCACCACCGCGTCGAATGTCCCATGGACCTGTCGTTTATATCCGTACATGTCGCACCTCCTGAAAAAAATGATACACCGATACGGCTCCTATCCCTAAATAGCACTTACTCCCCCCCCCAAAAAGGCTGACAGCTGATAGCTAAAAATATATTTTCCAAACCCGCCAAAATCTCATTGACAACCCATGAGTGACCGTGTGGTATCATGTGTGCTCCCCCGTCAGATACTAGCCTTCCCTGCGCCTGTTCGCATCGTTCAGCGATAGATCTGATAATGGTCAACGGGGGGAAAACTAACAGGAAGGACTGCCTTGAACCACCATCGCTTTGAATCCGCCGGATCCGGCGCCGTAAACTGTCTGCCGCTGGCTGCATACAGGAAAAGTGTATTCGTTTCCTTGGTTTTCGCGAAGCATACGAATCATTCAGTCCGGTCTAAAACTGAAGGTTGACGGCTGATTGCTGATAGCTGCCCAAAGAAATTGTTTCAATTGTTTCCCCCTCAGAAAACAACCCGATATCAGGACAGGCGCAACGATGATACTTGGGGATACATCGCCATGTATTCCGGGAGATTGTCACTTGAAAATATCATCGAGGTCGAAAAAACCTCGCCCGTCAACCGCATCTTAAAAACTGAAAGCTGATAACTGACGGCTGATTACTGGTAACTGACACCGCCCATGGAATTGTTTTAATTGTACTGATTGTTTCAGCGGAGCAATCCCACGTGTGGACCGCCGGATCCCAATCGTGAAAAATCGGGATTGTTTCCAGATAAAAGCATCGTGAATAAACAATTCCCAGCCCGGACTCTCGGGCTAGGGATACTGGGCAAAAAGCGGGAGTCCTGCGGTCTCAGGGAACCCCAGCATCAGGTTCATGTTCTGGACTGCCTGACCGGCGGCACCCTTGATAAGGTTGTCGATGACCGACACCACGATCAAAAAGCCACTTCGCCGGTCGATCATAGGGTGGATCAGACCCAGGTTGGTGCCGGTGGCGTATTTGGTGTGCGGCGGCTCGCTCATCACCCGGACGAAAGGCTTGTCGCGGTAGAACTCGGCATAGAGGGAGGTTATCTCCTCGGCCAGCGCGTTCTCCCTGAGTGGCGCGTAGCAGGTGGCCAGGATACCGCGGGCCATCGGTACCAGGTGGGGTGTGAAGGTGATGTCGCCGATCTTGTTGTCGAGGGCGGTCAGCTCCTGCTGGATTTCGGGCTGATGTCGGTGGTTGCCCAGCGCATAGGCTGTGACGTCCTCGTTGGCCTCGCAGTAGTGGCTCCGGAAGTTGAGGCTGCGGCCGGCCCCGGACAGACCGCTCTTGGCGTCAATGACGATCTTGCCGGCGACGATGCCCGCTTTGAGGGCTGGGGCCAGCGCCAATATCGAGGCAGTCGGGTAACATCCGGGGTTGGCGATGATCTTGGCGGTTTTGATCGATTCCCTGTAAAGCTCCGGAAGACCGTAAACGGCGTCTGACAGGAGTTCGGGCGCCGGGTGCGGGAAACCGTACCATTCCTCGTACAGGGATGGGTTTGTAAGCCGAAAGTCGGCGCTAATGTCGATGACCCTGACGCCTCTTTCGATGAACGGTAATAACTGAGCTGAACTCTCGTGGTGCGGTAAGGCCGAGAAAACGAAGTCCACCTCACCCAATTCTTCTTCGATGGTCAAACCGAGAGATTCCAAATGGGGGAAGATTTTTCCCAGCGGCTGCCCGGCGGCGGAGCGGCCGGTGACGGAAGCCAACTCGACGTCAGGATGCCCGGCGAGCAGCCTCGCCAGTTCCACCCCGGCGTAACCGGTGACGTTAAGTATCCCGACACGTACTTTAGACATAACACCCTAGTATACACAAGCTATGGGCTGCGATGCCAGCCAGGTTACTGTGGTAGCTGTCCTTATGTTAAAATTGGGAATCCTTAGATAGACCGGAGCGGCGCTTGGAAGACCTGAGTCTGGGTTTTGAACTCATCATCGTGCTCATCGCCGCTGTCATCGGCGGCGTGGTGGCGCACCGGTTCAAACTCCCGGTCCTCCTGGGCTACCTGCTGGCCGGTATGCTGGTCAGCCCCCACGGACTCGGATTGGTGCAGGAAACCGAGGCCATCGAGGCTTTGGCCGGCATCGGTGTCATCCTGCTTTTGTTCACGCTGGGTCTGGAATTCTCCCTTTCCGAACTGCGGCGCATCGGCGCGGTAGCCATACTGGGCGGCATCTCCCAGATATTGCTGACCGCCGCTGCCGGTTTCGGCCTGGGCAAGGTTCTGGGTTGGGCTACGCCCGAATCGATTTTCTTCGGTTTCCTGATGTCGCTGAGTTCGACTCTCATCGTCCTCAAGCTGCTGATGGAGCGCGGAGAACTGGATACCACCCACGGGCGCATCATGACTGGTATTCTGCTGGTACAGGACCTGTCGCTGGTACCGTTGATGATCATCCTGCCGACGCTGGGCAAAGAGGGCGCGGATATCGGACCAGCTCTCCTGGACGCGGGTGGGAAGGCGCTGGGATTCATCGTCGTCATGGCCGGTCTGGGCCTGTGGCTGTTGCCCCGCGTCCTGGAACGCGTCGCCCGGGCGAGGTCCCGGGAACTGTTCCTAATCACCGTGGTGTCCCTGTCGCTGGCCGCGGCTATCGCGGCTCAGTTCTTCGGCGTCTCGGCGGCGGTCGGGGCCTTCATCGCCGGTCTGCTTATCGGGCAATCGGTCTTTGCGCGGCAGGCCCTGGCGGATATCGTGCCTTTTCGCGACGCCTTCGGCGCGTTGTTCTTTGTGTCCCTCGGCACCCTCGCCGATCTTTCGTTCATCGTTGGCAACCTGTGGTTGGTCATCGCAGTGGTGCTTTTCATCGTCTTTCTCAAGTTCATCATCTGCGCCGCTGTTCCCTTGGTCTTCGGCTACAGCGCCCGAACCGCGCTCTTTACCGGCTTTGGACTGACCCAGATCGGTGAGTTCAGCTTCGTACTGGCCGGTGTCGGTGTGGCTGCCGGGATATTGCGGGAAACCACATACGCCCTGACGCTGGGGGCAGCCATTACTACCATGGTGTTGACGCCGTTCATCATCAGCCTGGGCAATTCACTCTACCGCCGTCTGGAGCGCGCAAGCTTCGGACAAAAATTGCTCAACCTGAGAGGCGAGATTTCCAGCGCCAGATCTACTTTGATCATGTCCGGGCACGCTGTAATCTGCGGGCACGGACGTTCAGCGGAGGCATTGACCAAGGTGCTTACCCGGCGCAACCTATCATACCTGGTCATCGAACTCGACCCCAAGAAGATCGCCCAGTTGCGACGGCATGGTATCCCCTGCATCTACGGAGATGCCTCCAATCCGGAGATACTGGCCTGCGCCCAGGTGGAAAAAGCCAAACTCCTGGTCTGCACTTTCCCTGGTTTCCTCGATGTTGAACTTACGGTCAAAAACGCCCGCACTTTGAACCCCAGGATCGACATCGTCGCCAGGGTGGAGCGCGACCGCGACGCCGATGTCCTCAAGAACATCGGCGTCAATGAACTGGTCCGGCCCCAGTTCGAGGCCAGCCTGGAGATTACCCGCCACGCCCTGCACCGCTACGGCGTGTCAGCCACGGAGATCCAGTACCTCCTCAACAGCCTGCGCCAGGGCACGATGAGCTGACCTCCCCCATTTGCCCATGTCTGACTGCGGTGCTATCATTACCCAAATGTCCGCAGCCATCGAGATCCGCAACCTGACCAAGCGCTTCAAAGACCTGACCGCTGTCGATGAAGTGTCGTTGGATATCATTGAAGGCGAATGCTTCGGGCTGCTCGGACCCAACGGAGCCGGTAAGACCACTCTGGTCAAAATGCTCACCACCACTTCCCCGATCACCGGAGGCGGCATCAAGGTGATGGGCATGGATCTGGCAACCGAACCGCGGCGCATCAAATCGCTCTACGGCGTGGTGCCGCAGGGCGACAACCTGGACCCGGAGCTTTCGGTCATCGAAAACCTGACCGTCTTCGCCCGGTACTTCGAGATCCCCCGCGAAGAAGCTCTCCGCCGCTCCCGGGAAGTCCTGGCATTGTTCAAGCTGGAACACAAAGCCCTGGGAAAGATCAAGACTCTGTCCGGCGGCATGAAGCGCCGGCTCCTGCTCGCCCGTAGCCTGATGAACAAACCGCGCATCATCATATTGGACGAGCCTTCGGTGGGGCTGGATCCTCAGTCCAAATACCTGGTGTGGCAGAAGCTCAAGGAGCTGAAAGGCGGCGGCGTCACCCTGCTCCTGACGACCCAGAACATGGATGAAGCGGCCGTCCTGTGCGACCGGGTGGCCATCATGCACCAGGGCCATATTCTTGCACTCGATACCCCCAAAAACCTCGTCGTGCAGCACGTCGGACCAAGGGTGGTTGAAATACTGCCTGATGAATCCCGCCGCTCAGAACTGCTCGCCGATTTGAACAGCCGCGGACTCCAGTTCGACCAGGTGGAAGGTCTCGTGCAGGTCTTCCACAGCGACCCGGAAACACTTTGCGCCGATCTCGATAAAATCGGCTTCAACGTCTGGCAGCGGCTGGGTACTCTGGAAGATGTCTTTATCCGCCTTACCGGACGGGGGTTGGTGGAATGATCCACCTGCCTTCTTTCCGGGCCGTCCGCATGTGGCAGCGCAACCGCGACGTCTTCATCCGTTTGTGGTGGTCGTTAGCCCCGGCGTTCATGATCGAGCCGGTGTTGTTGCTTGGGGCTATCGGGTTGGGATTCGGGGCTTATATCGGCGTCATCGAGGGGCAGGACTATATCAACTATATCGTCCCCGGCATCCTGGCCAGCTACTCCATGACCACCGCCACCTTCGAGTGTACCTACGGCGCTTATTTCCGCATGGAATACCGCAAGACTTACGACGCTATAATGGCAACACCCCTTAATATCGAGGACATCGTCGGCGGGGAGATTCTCTGGGGCGCCACCCGTTCCATCATTACCGCCACCATCATCCTGACCGTGTCGCTGTTTTTCGGACTTCTAGAGTCCTGGTGGGCGCTTCTGATACCCTTCGCCGCTTTCCTTATCGGCCTGTTGTTCTCCTGTTTGGCCATCATCTTCGTCTCGGTGGCGTCTTCAGTGTACAGCTTCAACTATTACTTCACCCTGTTCATCGCCCCCATGACCTTCTTCTCCGGAGCCTTTTTCCCCCTGGATAATCTGCCATCGGTGGTAGGCGACATCAGCCCGTTCCTGCCGCTAACCCCAGCGGTTAACCTGATGCGAGCCCTGGTCACCGGTGAATTTTCGGCGGCCACGCTGGGTTCACTCCTGGTCGTGGTCATCACCACCGTGGTTCTTTTCCTCATAGCGGCGATGGTCATGAGACGAAGAGTGATGGAGTAGCCGAAAAAGTCAGGCCGCTATCATCGACGACAGCGGCCTCAATGCCTGATTGTTTGCCAGAGACGTTATTGCAGCGCCAGCACCGTCTTGGCTTCGGGCCAAAGCCGATCGAAATCGAAAAGGGCACGCTTTTCCGGAACGAAGATATGTAGCATCACCGCACCATAGTCCACGATCAGCCAATCCGAGTCCGGACCGGCGCCTTCGGAAAAGAGTGGCCGGATACCGTCTTTCTTCAATTTTTCGATCACGTCATCGAACACCGCCCGCGCCAGTCGCTGGTTATCGGCGGATGCGACCACCTGGTAATCCGTGATGCTGGATAAACCGCGGACATCGGTGACGATGATATCTTCGGCTTGCTTTTCTGAGGCTATATCGGCGATACGCCGGGCCAGGTCGATAGTTTCCAGTTGAGTTCTCCTGTGAATCAGATTCAGTTTAGTATATCATAAGGGCAGCTGCCGCGGGTATTGGTAGTCATAGGAGCCAGAGTATGATAATACGTTTCATAGGATTGGGTCTGATTTTGGCGGGCATAGCCACGATGTATGCCGCTGTTATTTTCAGCCAGGGATCGGTGATGTTCGGCGTAGCGATAGGTTTGGGTGTCATCGGTGGTTTTCTGGCCTGGCTGGGCAAACACAGGATGGACACCAGGCAAAGACAGGCCGAAGAAGAACATCAAGCCGATTCGTCTGAAGACTGAGAGACTGCCCTGACCCCTATTTGAGAGCGTTTGCCGCGTATGGTATATTATACGGCCGGGCCTCGGATGGAGGGATCGCATAGTGGTCTAGTGCGGGCGCCTGCTAAGTGCTTACCTCGGGTAACCGGGGTCGGGAGTTCGAATCTCCCTCCCTCCGCCAGTTTCCCCCAGTTTTCCGTTGTGTCGGTGGTCTATGATAAGCTCACACAACCCGTACTATTTACTATCATGAATGGTACTAATGGGTAATTGCGCAGTTGTCGCGACCGGATTATCATTAGAAGGACGAATGGCATCCGATCGGAGAACATATCATGAGCGATAAAACCAACAGCGAATCCAACCAAACCGGCGATATCGAAATGGCCATCAAAACCGCCCTGCCGATGATCGACCAGATAGCTATTCAGGCCAGATCCCAGGCTCAACGCGCCAGCGCACTGGCGATGCATGAATACCGACGCAAACTCCAGGGTATCGTGCTCGATCTTCAGGATACGGTCCGGGAGGAAGGAGCCAGACTCGCTGAGCAGATGCGGCAGGCGGTGATACTGCAGGCCGAGGAGAAAGCCCTTGACCTGGTGGATGACTTCATTCATGGCCGTCAGGCCGAGGCGGCAAGCCTTTCGGACAACCTGTTGATGGCTGATGAATCAGCGGAAAACACAGTACTTGAACTTGAAGAAGCGCCCGCGCCCGTACCCGTTAATGAGTTCCCGATGCCGCCTCAAACCGAGGAACAGCTAACCTCCGTCGAGAACACCCAGGAAGAAATCCGATCCGAGGCGCTTAATTCGGTATCTGATCCTGTCGTCAAGTCTAAGACAACTGAGCCGAAAAAAACAGCAGTTGACTTTGCCAGCTTCATCTCCCGGCCTTAATCCTAAACTATAAAATTTCCCCATTCGCCACTGCCGCCCCAACCGGGGGCGGCAGTACTTTTGTCCGAGTGAGTTTTACTTCGGGGTGACCGTCCGCTTTGGTTGTGCCTTGCGTTTTCGAAACGTATAATATCGTTAACCCTCGATCCCGTATGTACGCCGCCAACCGAAGAAGCCTGTCGAATCTCAGGAGAATTATGCCCAATTATCATATATTCACTATCGGCTGCCAGATGAATCAAGCCGAAGCTGAGCGGTTGGAGGGCCTGTTCGAACAAAAAGGCTATCTACCCGTCGATGTGCCGGAGGAGGCGGACCTGGTGCTGCTGGTAAGTTGCGCCGTACGTCAGAGTGCCGAGGAACGGATCACCAATCGCCTGGCGATACTTAAAAAGCTGAAGGCGGGGCGTCCTTCTCTTCGTGTCGCTCTCACCGGTTGCATGGTGAGTGAAGACCCGCTGGAGATGAAACGCACTTTTCCCATGGTGGACTATTTTTTCCCCGCCGGCGCCCTGCCGTCATTCATCGACGATTTGCCTGGGGATATCCTGCCTAACAAACCGGAGGTGGCGACTCATGTCCCCATCATCCAGGGCTGTGACAATTTTTGCTCTTATTGCATCGTGCCTTACCGCCGGGGCCGCGAGAGGTCCCGTCCCCTCCAAGAGATCGTGGCTGAGGTGAAAACCCTGGTGAGTCGTGGCTCCCGGGAAGTAACGCTGCTTGGGCAGAACGTCAATGCCTACGGCCACGATCTCCCAGATCAGCCGGATCTGGCCGACCTTCTCGTCGCTCTCGATGGTGTCGAAGGGCTGTACCGCCTGCGTTTCCTTACCAACCACCCGAAGGATATGAGCCGCCGCCTGATCGACACCATGGGGCGGCTGGCCAGTGTTTGTCCGACACTCAATCTGCCGGCTCAAGCCGGTGACAATGAGGTACTTTCGCGCATGAGACGCGGTTACACCATCGCCGAGTATCGTGCGTTGGTCGACGATATCAGGCAATCCGTACCCGGGATAGCTCTGACTACCGATATCATCGTCGGTTTCCCCGGTGAGACCGCGCCCCAATTCGAAAACACCCTTAAACTGATCGCGGACCTGAGATTCAACGCGGTGCACGGGGCGGTGTATTCGCCCCGGCCCGGCACCGAAGCCGCCGAGAAATTTGAAGATGACGTGCTGAAGATTGAGAAAGAGCGGCGACTGGCCCGGCTGGAAGAATTGCAAACCGGTATTGCCGCGGAAATCAATGCCTTTACTCTCGGTTCAAACGTTGAAGTGCTCGTGGAAGAATACGTCAAAGGCAAGTGGCGAGGGCGTGATAGACATGGTAAACTGGTCTTCTTCAAGAGTACGCGTGACTTGAAAGGGCAATTAGTAACTATCAGTATTACCGCCACCGGCCCCTGGTCGCTCCGGGGGGAGTTGACGGACGCTGACAGCTAAGGAGTTGATTATGCAAGGCGATACTTTTACCCTGGTCGGTTTCATGATTCTGATGTTTGCGGCCTTTTATTTTCTGATAATCCGGCCCCAGCAAAAACGCCAGAAGCAGCAACAATCCATGCTTTCGGACCTTAAACGCGGCGATCGGGTGATTACCATCGGCGGTATTTACGGCGTTATCGAGGCCCTGGATGAGAAAAGCATCGTTGTCAAGACGGAGTCCGGTGCGCTGCTCAGGCTGGTGCGAGGCGGGGTAGCGATGAAACAGGAAGATGAGGTCACCGTTCAAAGCTAATCACCGTTAACCCTGGGATGTTCTGAACATTCCATTCATGAAACCCGAAGCGGGAAGCAGACGGAGGACAATTGGCGGCATACGACTATATCATCGTCGGATCAGGCATTGCCGGCCTTTACAGCGCCCTGCTTGCCCGCCGCCATGGTTCAGTGCTCATCGTCACCAAGGGAAGCATCGAGGAATGTAATACCCGTTTCGCTCAAGGCGGCATCGCCGCCGCGGTGGGGACCGGGGATTCTCCGGAACTGCATTTCAAAGACACCATAAGCGCCGGTGCGGGCCTTTGCAATGAAGCGGCGGTGCGCATTCTGGCCGAGGAAGCCGCTCTGGGTATCAAGGATCTCATCGAATTCGGGGTCCCTTTCGATACCGTGGAAGGGGAAATCGCGCTGACTCTCGAGGCGGCTCACTCGGTACCCCGGATTCTGCATGCCGGCGGTGACGCCACCGGCCGTTACATTGAAGAGACCCTATCCGCACAGATCCGCTCGGCAGGCATTCCGGTGAGTGAGCATTGCCTGGCTACCGGGATAATCGTCGAGGGCGGGCGCGTAGTGGGGCTGGGCACTCTGCACACCGAAACCGGACAACGTGACGCCCATAGCTGTCGCCACCTCATCCTGGCCACCGGCGGTGCCGGACACCTCTTCAGCCTAACCACCAATCCAGAAGTGGCCACCGGTGACGGTGTGTCCCTGGCATACCGGGCCGGCGCCGATATCATCGACATGGAATTCTTCCAATTTCATCCCACCGTGCTCAAGATCCCCGGTGCGCCGCCTTTCCTTATTTCCGAGTCAATGCGGGGTGAGGGCGGACTTCTAAGAGCGACCGATGGTCGCCGTTTCCTGACCGAATACACGCCACAAGCGGAATTGGCACCCAGGGATATCGTCTCCCGGGCGATCGTTTCCGAGATGAAAAAAAGTGGCGCCGACCATGTTTATCTGGATGTCACTCATCTGCCGGCAACAACGGTCATGACCCGTTTCCCCCAGATCTACCGGCATTGCCTTGAGGCTGGATTCGACATTACCCGCGACCTCATTCCCGTAGCTCCCGCGGCACATTATATGATCGGGGGGGTAAGGGTCGATACCTGGGGGGCGACTTCCCTGCTCGGGCTCTATGCCGCCGGAGAGGTTTCCTGCACCGGTGTCCATGGCGCCAACAGGCTGGCGTCCAATTCTTTGCTCGAGGTGCTGGTGTTTTCCCGCCGGATCATCGAACGGAGTATAGGGCGGGGTGAAAATGTGATTATGACGCCGTCAGAGCGGCGTAAACTTGCCGACATCAAGCCGCATAAGGTACTATCATTACCCGACAGGCAGGAGATACAGGAGTTACTCTGGCACGAGGGCGGAATAGAGCGAAACGGTCCTGGTCTGGAAGCCGCCGCCACGAAATTAGCGTCATGGTCCACGATTATATCCGGCGCAGAGCCGGGGGGACGGCCTGAATATGAGATCGGCAATCTGATAATCACCGGGCGGCTTTTAGTAGAAGCGGCATTGTACAGGACAGAGAGCCGCGGCAGTCACTATCGCACCGATTTTCCGGAAACTTCTCACCGGTGGCTTCGGCATATTGTTATTAGCGCTTAACGACAGGAAGGATTCACGTTATGGGAACTCAAAACCAAATTGAAAACACAATAGATATTGCTTTGGAGGAGGATGTCGCCCGGGGTGACCGGACCACCGAACTGCTCATCCCTCCGAACATGGGAGGCAACGCTGCCATCATAATTAAAGAACCAGCCTTAGTGTGTGGTGGCGAGATTGCCCGCATCGCGTGTATGAAAATCGATTCTAGCCTGCAAGTCAAGATTAACATCCCGGACGGGACTCGTGCGAACGCGGGCGATCCTGTAATCATGATTACCGGCAGGGTTGTCAGCATTTTAAAGGCCGAACGAGTTATGCTCAATTTTCTCAGTCATCTTTCAGGCGTAGCCACCCTTACCGCTCGCTATGTCGAACGAGTCAAGGGCCTGGATGTTAAAATCAGCGACACCCGGAAAACGTTACCCGGTCTCCGGCTTATCGAAAAATATGCCGTGTATGCCGCCGGTGGTATGAATCATCGCCCGGACCTGGCCAGCGGTATCATTATCAAGGATAACCACCTGGTCGCCATGACGGCTAAGGGCATCAGCATCGCTGAGGGCATTGCCAAGGCCAAGGCCGGAGCCAAGGGGATGAAAGTGGAGATCGAGGTCCAGAATATGGATCAACTAAAACAGGCCATCGCAGCTGGTCCGGATATCATCATGCTGGACAATATGAGCGTAGACGACATCAGACAGGCGGTGAAAATGGTTCCTCCGTCTATCAGCCTGGAAGCCTCCGGTGGAATAACCCTCGAAAACGTTCGCGATGTGGCTGAAGCCGGAGTAGATGTTATCTCTGTGGGCGCATTAACTCATTCGGCCCCGGCGATCGATTTCAGCCTGGAGTTCGTCACCGGCCGCCCTTCGGCTGCATAGTTGTATCATCATGAAGTGACGCTCCACGGCTCGGGCTTTTAGGCCTTCCCCGCGGTAAAAGAATCTTGCCTTTAGCTACTCGTCCGAGGCGGTGAGTCTCGGTTCTGCGCGCCGCTCAATTTCAGCGCGGGTATTTTCACCCGGCTGCATGAGTTTGCAAAAGATCGCCACCAGTTTTGGATCGAACTGGGTGCCGGCACAACGGTTGAGTTCCTTGAGCGCGTCATCCAGGCTGAGTTGGGTCCGGTACGGCCTGGGCGAAGTGATAGCATCGTAAGCGTCCGCGATTGATAGAATACGTGCTTCGAGCGGAATAGCCTCGCCTTTCAGTTGCTTCGGGTACCCGCTGCCGTCCCAATGTTCATGATGGTGCAGGATAGCCGGGAGGCATTTCGATAGATCGACGACATGCTTTAAAATTTCCACGCCCAATTCCGGGTGGGTTCGGATCGGCTCCCATTCCTTAGGTTCCAGTGCTGACGGTTTGGTCAGAATCGAATCAGGCACACCGATCTTGCCAATATCGTGGAGAAGACCAGCCGCCCGGATAAAATGCACTGTTTCTTCAGGGAGTTTCAACGCATCAGCTATCAAGACCGCGTATTCGCTGACCTTGCGGGAATGCCCGTAGGTGTAATGGTCTTTCGCGTCCACGGTAGCGGCCAGAGCATAGATGATCGACAGCGCCTGGGGCTGAGGCTCCGGTTCGCTGTTAAGGCTGGGCATTTCGGCACCGGCGGTATCTGAAGGGATGCACGTCCGGTTACGCCCTGAGCGCTTCGCCCGGTATAAGGCGGTATCAGCGCGGTGAATGATCTCTTCTTTCATCAACCCGTCACCGGGCCAGGTCGACACACCGAGGCTGGCCGTTACCGGCATTTCGCGGAAACTGGATTTAGCTTCTATCGTCTTTCTAAGGCGTTCGGCAACCCTGTAGGCATCGTCCGTGCGGGTTTCCGGCAGCAAAATGGCGAATTCCTCACCGCCATACCGGAAGGGCAGGTCGATATTTCGGACTGAGCTTTGCAGCAGTTGACCGACCTTGCGGAGTAGCTGGTCCCCGGCCAGGTGTCCGTAGATATCGTTGTAAACCTTGAACAGATCGAGATCCAGAATGATCAGGGAGAAGGTTATGCCGAAACGGCTGCCGCGGCCGATCTCCTGTTCAATTCGTTCGTGGAAGTGGCGGTGATTATAAAGTCCGGTCAGTTCATCGGTATTTGCACGGGTCGTCGCTTGCACATAGAGCTGGGCGTTTTCGATAATGACCCCGGCTTGCGAAGCGATCCGGTCGATAAGTTCCAGGTCTTCGGTGGTATACACCCCTCCCCGATGTTTTTTACCAACGGCAATCAAACCGATAAGCTTGTCCCGGCTCTTGATGGGGTGCAATTGGGCGAGATCTGCATTAGCGAGCTGGTCTTTCTCAGATTGCCACAGGCCTTTGAACTCCGGCATGGAATTGACCTGAGACGGAGCCAGAGCCTTGCCCTGACGATCCATCCATTCGATGATGGGGTTATCCGCCGGCAAACGGAAACCTGATCTTAATTCCTGGTTTTCCGGATAGACATATTGAACCGTAAAATCAGCAGCCGGATTATCCTGGAACAGCAGTGCAGCGTGAGTGACACCTACAGCTTTCGATAATGGTGGCAGCAGAGCTTGAGACAACTCATCCAGGTTTAATATATGACTCATCTTGTCGGAGAAGTTCAACAGTTCCTGACGATGAGTATAATTGTCACGATAAAACAGCCGGTCGACAGATACGGTGACAAATCGGGTGAAAGGTTTTGCCGATATCGCTATCAGCGTGATCACCACTCCGGAAAATACCACGATTGTGGTTTCCGGAAGACCAGGGAATAACTCACGGAGGAAGACAACCATGAGGGTGTAAGCGCCAGCCAGGATGACGATCAGGGCGATCAGCGAGAGGCCGCGGCGGGCTACCAGCTTTATATCCAATAGATGGAACCGCGAAATCGCATAGGCGATCAACGCAGCATTGACGATGTTTCCTATGTGATCGGTGGTCAATCCGGCCAGAGCGGGGGTGAACGGAGTGATGTAACTGAGCAGGATCAACGCTCCGGAACCGATGATAAGGTATATCGTCCGGTTGCGATCGGTGGGATCGACTGATTTCTGATAACGCCGGATCAGCATATACATTCCAGCGATGACAAAGGGTGCGATTACCGACCCAATGAAAATGTCCCAGGGCCGTATGTCATGAAAAAGATAGCCATTCACCAGCCTGACGTTAGTAACGACCTGACCGCTCAATGTCAGGACCAGGATAGCAAAGGTAAACACATACCCCAGGTATATCCAGATACCACCCGGTTTATTATTATATACGCGAACGAAGTGGTAATAAGCTATGCTCACCCAGGCGATTGCAGTGACAACCAACTCATTCCAGAACTGCAGCTGGGATGGGGACGCTGACGGGTTGAAAACGAGCATGAAGGAACCGAAGCTCCAGAAGGCAGCCACGCTCAGAAAATAGGCGAAAAAGCGATTGGCCTTGCGTTCTGTGTCCTGAAGTACAAGGAACAACAGAATAACGTAAACAAAGCTGGCAACCAGCGGGATGATGGCCCAAGCGTTCAAAATTTACCGACTCCGGCAGGTATACGTTCGATGGCACCCATTATGTCTGACACTACGTAAGATGTCAACGGAATTCAATCGTAAGCCACTGACGATGGTACCATAATGCACCACCCACCGGATTAGAGGCCCCTAATCGGAAAATGGGAACTGTGTGATATCTCTATCAACGCTTGAACGGGTCCGGTCCCTTGACACTGCGTTTGGTGTCCTCGATCAACCGCTCCAGGCGGTCGGGGTTGTCGCTTTTCATCAAGGATTCTTCTTTACTGATAATACCATTGGCTGCCAGTTCCGCCAGGTTCTGATCCAGCGTCTGCATGCCCATCTGGCGGTTCAGTTGCATTATGGAGTGAAGCTCGAAAGTCTTTCCCTCGCGGATGAGGTTCCTGACCGCTGTGGTTGCCAGCAGCATCTCGAAACATCCCACCCGGCCGCGGCCATTGGCCCGGATTATAAGGGTTTGGGAGATGATCGCTTCCAGAACCTGGGACAACTGCATCCGTATCTGGTGCTGTTGTCCCGGAGGGTACATGTCGATAACACGATCGACGGTCTGCACGGCGTTGATGGTATGCAATGTCCCCAGAACCAGATGGCCGGTTTCCGCCGCGGCGATGGCGGTGGTGATGGTTTCAACGTCCCGTATCTCACCGACGACGATGACATCAGGATCATGACGCAAAGCGTGTCTAAGGGCAATGGGGTACGTCGTGGTGTCTCCTCCGAGTTCACGCTGGGCGATGATGCACTTGTTATCCTGGAAGACATACTCGATAGGGTCTTCGATGGTAATCACGCTGGAGTAACGGTTTTCGTTCAGATGTTGCAGCATGGCAGCCATGGTAGTGGATTTTCCTGAGCCAGTTGGTCCGGTGACAAGGATCAAACCTCGCGGCTTCATGATCAGGCTCTTGAATATACTTGGCAGATTCAGCATGTCGATGGTCATGATATGAAAAGGCACCTGCCTTGCTACGATAGAAATGGTACCGCGCTGGTACATGATGTTTACTCTGAAGCGTGAGACGTCGGGTATCGATAAGGCAAAATCAAGCTCCTTAGTCCGGAGAAAAATCTCCTGCTGGACGGGAGTGGTCATTTCTCTGAATAACCGTTCCATGTCACCCGAAGTTACACAGCCGTAGTTGGGCTGCCGCTTCAGTACGCCGTCGACTCGGAAAACCGGCGGATTCGGAACCTTAAGGTGCATGTCTGAGGCCCCTGCTTTGACCATTGCTCGCAAGAGTTCATCTGCCTTCATAGCGCCTCCAATTATTGACCCTTTAGGATACCGTAAAATTGGTTTAAATAATACACCAATACTATTGACTTGTGTAGTATAATAGTACTAGCTCTAAAATAATTGCTTACGTAAGTAAGGGTTCAAGATGAGATTAGACCGACGACGGTCCAGCATTGAAATTATCGCCGACATGTTGCGGCTCGGTGAAGCCGGTAAAACGGAGATCATGTATTCCGTCAACATGAGCTATTTCCAGTTGCAGAAGTACCTCAATTTCATGATCGAGCGGGAGCTCATCGACACAGTGAAACTGGGCAATCCCTCGGTTGCTTACCGCGTGACCAAGAAGGGTCTTGTCCTTTTGCGTCATATCGACGAAATCCTCGACACCCTTGATCTCAAAGACGACGGCGAAGACGCGTCAAAGACAGGAGCTTTATGACCGAAAAGCGCATGTTGATCTTACCGGCTGAGCTGGTAAAGAAGATCGACGACAACCGTGGCGACCTTTCCCAGGCCGATTTCATCAACTTCGTGATCGACAGCCATTTCAAGGAAACGGCTAAGCCGGCCGCCGGCGTGGGTAAGGAAGAGTTGGAGCAACTCCGGGCGGAATTCGCCAAGATGCTCAACAAGGAAAGCTACCGTTACGCCCTGAAGGAAGAGATGGCAGGCTTTCAGGAAGACACGAAAAAACTCCTGAAGAGTTTTGTCGATTTCTTCATCGGCTATGGGTTGGAACTGGGCAAGGACGGACCGCTCGATCTCAAGGAACTCACCAGCAAGATGGCCGGCCTGGACAAGGATATCCCGGAAGAAGGCCGCGAAGTCAAGATCAAGTGGAAGTAGCTTTCCTGCTGTAACGGCCAAAAGAATAGGGTTCCGGTTAATCTCCCCAAAACGGGGAGATTATTTTTTTATTCGTAGCCAGCTTTGACTAGAACATTGTTCTAGTACTATATACCTTCCAATCGTCTCAAACGCCTGTCATAGTATTTCCAGATACTATGAATTACATATTACTTGGCGCCGCCGGTTTCCTCCTGATGCACCTCCTGGACTTTGCGTCCATGAAGGGGGTGCTGGTGATCAAGCCCGTCTTATGGCTCCTGGGCACCGGTATGCTTGTAGTCGCAGCAGTGATGACCGCGGTGACCGGACCGGAATTACCCCTACCGCTGTGGCTGGCGCCGATGGGCTGGGTCCTCCTCTTCGTCTCGGTGTACATGATGGTTTACTCCCTCTACGTCGCGTTGCCCTTCGGCAAAACTTACGTCGAACCCGGCTCGAGCGGCCAACTGGTCACCGGCGGCTTATACCGCCTGGTGCGCCATCCATGGCTGTTATTCTTCGCTCTCTCGATGGGCGGATTGACGCTGGCTTCCCGTTCCATACTGGCGCTGGAAGCCGGCATCATCTGGACGGTACTGTCCGCCGGACTGGTTTATCTCCAGGACCGCTGGATATTTCCCCGCATGTTCCCCGGTTACACGGCGTACCAGAAGGTCACCCCCATGCTGGTACCCACCAAAAACAGTCTCTCCGCCTTCCTCAAAGGCTTAAAAAGAAATAAATTATCGGAGGTCCAAACCAAATGAGCCAGTTAGCCGAACTCTTCGCCCAGGGCAATTACGACGAGATGTGGGACCGCTGCTGCGGCTTTATCGATCTCAGCCTGAGCGAGTTCATGGGCATTCAGAAACGCTTGCTCCTGGAGCAGATGGAACTGCTCAAGAACTGCCAGTTGGGCCGCGGTATCCTCAAGGGCGCCAATCCGACCACCGTCGAGGAATTCCGGCGCATGGTGCCGCTGACCAGTTACGAGGATTACGCCCCTTACCTCCTGAAACGCCGCTGGGAAGTCCTGCCGCGCAAGCCGATCATGTGGCAGTACACCTCCGGCAAGAGCGCCGAATACTCCTTCCGCTGGGCCCCGGTGACTGCCCGGATGATGGACGAGACCGAAGCCCTGGTCTTTGCCCTGTCATTCTTCTCCGGCGCCAAGAAACGCCGCGATGTGAAGATCCGCCCCGGCGACCGCGTCCTCTACGGTATGGCGCCTCCCCCTTACGCCACCGGCACCATGACCCGGGTCTTCCCCCACGAGATGTTCGACTTCCTGCCGCCCGTGGCTGAAGCTGAGCAGATTTCCTTCGAGGACCGCATCAACATGGGTTTCAAGATGGGACTGGACCGGGGTATGGACTACTGCCTGTCGATGTCATCGGTGACGGTGGCCATCGGGGAGAAGTTCAAGAACTCCGGCGGCAAGGTCGATATCAAGAAGCTGGTTAAAAAACCGCGCACCCTGGCCCGTCTCCTCAAGGGTAAGATGGCGGCCAAACTGGCAAACCGGCCGATGCTGCCTCGGGATCTCTGGAAGCTCAAGGGTCTCATCACCTACGGCATCGACGGCGACATCTTCCGCGACAAGATCAAGGATATGTGGGGTTGCTACCCGCTGAACTTCCACGGCTGCACCGAGGCTCCGATCATCGCCATGCAGACCTGGGACTACGAGGGCATGAGCTTCATCCCCCACATGAACTTCTTCGAATTCATTCCCGAAGCTGAAGCGGTCAAATGCTGGCAGGATCCGTCCTATCAGCCGCCGACCTATCTCATGGATGAGCTGAAGCCGGGCAATTACGAACTCGTCATCACCAACTTCCACGGCGGCGCTTTCGCCCGATATAGACTGGGACACCTGGTTCAGATCACCGCCCTGCGGAACGACAAGCTGAATATCGACATCCCGCAGATGCGCTTCCTGTCCCGTGTCGACGACCAGATCGATATCGCCGGGTTCACCCGCCTCTCGGAGAAGGTCATCTGGAAAGCTCTGGAGAACTCCGGCGTCCACTATGAGAACTGGACGGCCCGTAAAGAGGTCCACGGCGGGAAGCCCCAACTGCGGGTATACGTGGAACTTAAGAAGGGCGAGCACATCGCCGCGGCTGAGGCAGCCGCGCGGGTCCATGCCGAACTCAAGGAACTGGACAAGCCATATGCCGAGCTGGAGGACTTCACCGGGCTGCGGCCGCTGGAAGTGACCATCCTGCCGCACGGAGCCTTCAAGCTCTACAAGCTGAAGCAGCAGGCAGCCGGGGCGGAACTGGCCCACCTCATGCCGCCGCACCTGAACGCCTGCGACGAGATCGTAGGATTCCTGACCTCGACGGCGAGCCGGGTGAGGGTGGCCGAACCGGAGCCGGTGACCGTGTAATTTCCAGTCATTATCGAATAAGTCGAGACGGGCGGTGTAAGCCGCCCGTCTCCGTTTGCCATCATGCAGGTGGGACGAACCGCCGGGGCGGTTATTCGGTTTGATTCAGCAAAGCGTCGTAGCCGGCGCGGATGATGGCGGCCGCCTGGTCCATGGCGGCCTGCACCGCCGGTGAGGCTCCGGTCGGGACGTTGCTAGCCAGGTTGTTCAACTGACTGGTTTTATAATTCTCCAGGTTGGTGTCAGAGGTGGAGAGGTTTTTAGTCTCCGTCCTGATATCGGTAGCGTCCGGCGTGGTAGCGATGCCGGGCACCGTCGCTTCGAACGAAGGCGGCGCAGCCAGTATACCGGCCGTGGCGTCGAACTGAAAACCCTTCAAGGCGGCGGCGGCGGTGAAGTTATCCTGCAACCGGCCGGTGACCTCGACGATAGTCAGGGAGTCGCCTATACTGGCCAGATAGACGATCTCATCGACGCGACGGTCGTTCAAAGCGGCGTACAGCTCTATCCTGGCATCATCGCCGGGAGTTATGGCGACCAGAGCCTGTTCCATGCCCAATTTAAGGTCGTACAGCGTCTGGCCGGGCATACTGCCGGAGGCGGCATAGGCCAGCCCGCCGCCGGTGAGGCTGAGGCCGAGGACGAAGGTAGCCACGGCGTTGGCCCAACCGAGACGCCAGAAGGGCTTCGGTTTGGGTTTGGCCCACTCCGCCATCTTCTCGTTCAGGGCGACGCGGATGCGCATCCGGGCGCCGGGGGTGGGATCCAGTTCCGGCGATCGGGCGATGGCCAGCGACGTCGAAAGCAGCCCCTGCAGCTCTTCGGCGTGGGCCGGGTGGCGTTCGAGGCAGGCTTCGATAGTGGCGGCGCCGATTAAAACAGCCTCCAGGCACTCGTCGAAGATGTCGTCGATATTCATATTTTCGTTGTTATTTGAGTCGTTCATATCTGTTCACACATTATCCGCCGCAGGGCGGCCACAGCACTGTGCTGCATCGCCTTGACAGCACCTTCGGTCCGGCCGGTCAGGCGGGCGACCTCGGCGATAGGCAGTTCCGCCCCGAAGCGCAGGGCCAGGACCTCCTGCTGCGCCGCGGTCAGTTTCTTGGTCGCCGCGATAAGTTCCTTGCTTTCCATTTTAATTTCGACCTCGGCGGCAGGGTCGTCGTCAGCAGCCAGCGGCATCGTCTCGTCGAGCTCCACCGTCGGCCGCCGCGTCCTTCGTCGCAAACAATCGACTATCAGGTTATGAGCGATGCGGTAGAGCCAGGCGCTGAAAGGCACTTCACGAACCTTATAGGAGCCGATGGATCCCAGGGCGTTGATGAACACCTGCTGGGTCAAGTCCTCCGCCTCCGTCCGGCTGCCGATCTTGATGCAGATATACCGGTAGATCTTGTCGAAATACTTCTCATACAGCAGGCCGAACGCCTCCGTATCCCGCGCTTGAGCCCGCGCTACTATCTCTCGCTCATCTTGCACCTGGGAAAAACCCCCTCTGGCCGGTAGATTGGCGGTATCGAAGTTTACCGGCGTCCGGTTTTTTTGCCGGTGCACTTATTATAACGAAGAACCCGCTCCGGAGATAGGAGTGGCGGAGAAGCTCCAAATTCCAAGCTCCAAATTACAGACAATATCCAAGTTTCAAATTTCAATGACCAAACGAGGCTGCGAGGGGGGGATTGTTTTTCTTGCGATGTCATCATTGGGAAACAATCCCGATTTTTCACGATTGAGATCCGACGGTCCAAACGTGGGATTGCTTCGCTGAAACAATTCGGACAATTGGAACAATTCCTTTAGCCAAGCTATCAGCTATCAGCCGTCAGCTGTCAGTTATAAGTATTCAGTATTTAAGATGTGGTTGACGGGCGGTTGTATCAGCCTCGATGATATTTTCGGGTGACAATCTCGTGGGACACATGGCGATATGCTCAGTACCGGCGTTGCGCGGGTCCTGGTATCGGGTTGTTTTCGGAGGGGAAAACAATTGAAACAATTCCTTTGGGCAGCTATCAGCAATCAGCCTTCAGCCTTCAGCTTTAGACAGGACTGATAGATTCGTGTGCTTCGCGGAAACGAAGGAAACGAATCCGTTTTTCTGTGCCCAGCCAGCGGCAGGTGGCTCATGGCGTCCGACCAGGTAGATCCAAAGTGACGGTTGTTCAAGGCGGTCCTTTCGGTTAGTTTCCCGGTGATCCATCCTAAGGCCTGCAGCGGAGTGAGGCGAACGGGCATAGCGAAGGCTGGTGTCTGACCGGGGAGAACATATGATACCACACGGTTACTCGTGGGTTGTCAATGGGATTTTGGCGGGTTTGGGAAATAATTATTTGGGGGGGGTGGGGACGTACTGAGGTGATCGCGGTTTCAGGGACGAAAATAATTCCAAGTCAGCCCAAGAAAGTTTTGAGTCTACAGGAGAGGGTATCGAGGTTGTTTAACTCGCATTCCCAGACTGTCAGAATACTCCACCCCTGGCTTTTCAGAATTTGTTCGTTGCGGAGATCACGAGCAATAGTCTGTTCCCTTTTGTCTTTCCAAAAACCTGTATTGGTTGCGGGTGTGACCCTGCCCGATGAGCAGGAATGAGAATGCCAAAAGCATCCATGAACGAATATCAATTTATTCCGGGATTTGAAGACAATATCAGGTTTTCCCGCGATACCTTTATCCAGCGATAGAGAATGGCTGGCACGGGAATCCTGCTGCTAAGACGTCATGATCAGGTATATCAGCGGGGCATATTGAGTTTATGTCCCCTCTAGGAGTTTCTCCAAACCAAGAGCGATAAGTCTTTTGGCAGTTGATATCCCATTCGCTGGAAAAAAGACAGAACCCCCCGGCTTCCTGAAGACCGAGCCTCAGACCACCGATACCAGCAAACAAGTCAATGAAACTGAAGGAGCTTCCATAACGGTTGCCGGAATCGTCTGTGATCACTGAATCATTGAAAAGAGTGCGCTGGCGCCCGTTGTCATAAGCTTCACATACAACCGACAGAAGAAAGTCCTGCTGGCTTAAGCAGCGTTTTTTGCTTTCCTCCGCTACCCACAATTTTATGTTCTCCGGGACTCCTCGTATCAGCATAGACTCAGTGGACATTATCAACCTCCAACGTTACCAGCATGATATCAAAAATACCCAGCAAAGTATAGTAAAATTTCAGACAAGAAAGGAGGTTTGTCATAAGGGTGAGGTGTTGTGTGAAAAATGGCTCCATGTATATCAAAGCAACTCTCCCTAAGATGAGATGGTATAATCAGCCATGTTGAGTAAAATGGCTTCATTCCTCGAAGACATTTGGGTACGCGTTCCTGAAACATGGCGCCGACGTGTCATCATAGGTGTCATCGTGATGTTGTTAAGTCAAACCATAAAATTGGTATGGGGAGATGACACCTTAATTGTGGTCCTGATGATTACCGGATGTGTTGGTGCTTTCTTGTACTATTTTGGTGTCCGAGAAGCAAGATATGCAGATCAGATGTTGGGGAAAGTATGGGATTATTTCAGAGGCGCAATCGTTTTTGCGATAGTTCCAGCTGCATGGCCTGCCTTGCATTTAATATTGAAAGGGAATATTGTTGATGGGCTGCTTCAAATATCGATATTTGGGCTTATAATAGCTTCGGTCTTTGAGAAGTTCTCCCTACTCCCTAGAAAAATGTCTCAAGTTATTTTCCCCCGACGCAGACGATGATACGCATCCCGTTTAGATAAACCCCAGTCATCATGGCTGAGATGGGACACCATTTTTATCAAGTCCTCCCAACGTTCCTCCCCCCACCACCGTCGCGCCGCCCCCGAAGTCGAAGGCAAGACAAATATGGCGGTATCGCCGATCCGGTCATCGAATAACGGCCCGCCGTATGCCACCGAACGACCGAAAAAGGCTTTGGCAGCGGCTTTGCCGTTGAATGCGATGATTTTTGGCCTGAATCTGTTGATCCGGTCGCAGAAACCGGGAATATCGAAACCGGAAAGCGACAGGTCACGGTCACAGCCGGATTGAGTCTTCACCAGGTCGGTCAAACCGAGCCGGTAGTCAAGAAGGGTGAGGAATTCTTCCGGGTTAAGTTTCCGGGGGGTCAGTCCGGTGGCGGCGAGGGTTTGCCAGAAGAGGTTGCCTTGGCCGGCGTAGTAGGCGCCGATTTCGGCGGACCTGGAACCGGCGGCGGTGCCACAGAAGACGATAGCGAGGTCCGGGGCAAGGACGTCCGGCAGTTTGGCGGTCATGGGGGTATTATAGGGGATGAAAGAGTGGAAGGGAACCGAGATTGCTTTGCCGTAGGCTCGCAATGACGAGGGTTGGGGTATTCTCAGCCATGCGTCATGCCCTTTTGGCGGTATTGAGATCGTTTCGCCGTAGGCTCACGATGACGGTTTATATGGGGGGGAACTGCCCGACGACGCGGATGCGCCGCCTAGGGCCGATCTGAGATCGGCCCCTACAAAACGAGGGGGATGAGAGAACGAACCCCGTTTTTAAGTATCAACCCAATCCGAAAAGCTCTCGTCCACGGCGTATCCCCCGTAAACGATCTGAACGAGGATGCGGGTGTGCTCACCGGCGGGCACTCTGATGGTGATGGTAATGGTGGCTGTTTCCCCGATACCGAGGTCAAATACCGGTGATCTTTCGGAATTCCGCACCATATCGTTACCAGCGTCAAACCCGGTGAAGACATAAACGCCCTTTGCTTCCGCCGACCCGAAGTTAGAGACGGAGATCGTTAAATCTGCATACTGGCCCCGTCCCGAACCGGTCCACTCATGAGTCAGGATGGGAACTGGCGCCATGGGATAGATATGCGCCGAGCGGTTTTCGTATTCGACAGGAATATCGCCAATACCCCAGTTATCACCGGTGGTTTCCAGGTAAAAGTACTTGCTGCCCGTGTATTCCCAATAAGAGCCGTAAACACTCTCTCCACCCTTGATGCCCACCGCCATGTGCCCGGAATCGGAACCGGCGGGCGCGTCGAAACCGAGCAGGACGACTCCAAAATTCATCACGTCGATAAACGAAGCCATCAGTATCGAGGTATCCTCACAATCACCGCCGTTGTCGATCAGCGTTTCGATGGGGTAACGGGGGTATTCATCGAATTTGGTGGTAACGTTGTCCGAGGTGTAGGGCAACGATTGGACGAACGCTGTCGCGAATTCTATAGTTTCATATTCGGAATAGCCCTTTGTTTTGGCGGCTTCCTTGATCTTTGCGACCAATGCTTCGATATACGGATCGTCATAGGGGTGAGTGACATAGACGGAATAGTTCTCTGTCGGCGGTCTCGGCAGGCTTTTGTAGTAGTCATACAGCGCCTGGGGCACACTGAATTCCCACGTCCATTCCGCACCTTTGAAATTCCACTTGTAAGAGCGGGACACGAATCCGGTGGATGCCTGTGTTGGGGCAGGCGAATTGATGCTTATCGATGACGGGACGGAGGTGACCGGGGGCACTGTAACCGAGACGGGGGGAGGGACGGGTGCTGTGATCAGGGGGTCAACTGTAACAGTTGGACCGGGAGACGGCCAGTAAGCCCAAACTAAGATGGCGATGCCGACAATCACGCCTACCCAGGATTGGGAACCGGAATTTTTCTGCTTGGGAGGTGAGGGTTCGGCGGGGGGTGGGTTTAAAGGCTCAGGCGGCTTTCCAACAATCGGGCTCAAATAGGTGTCTATACAAAGCTGGGTTGCCTTGCCGCAATTCCCGCAGTACAGCGTTTCGGAGCGTAAATGTTTCCCGCAATGAATGCAGAAGGGCATAGTGTCTGGGGTTCTCCCTTTGTGACGGACTGAAACCCAGGTGAATCTAAACAACTGTATTATAGTTCGTTTATCCTGTCAAGACTACGCGGTGACCGAACGAGGGTGCCGGGATTGCCTGGGCGGGGGTTCGAGAAAATGCGGCGGGCGGCAAGGGGGAACGCCCCGGCGACGCGGATGCGGCGCCTAGGGCCGATCTCAGATCGGCCCCTACAAAACGAGGGAGAGGTGGTAGGAACGAACGAAGATTGCTTCCCTTCGCAGGCTCACTTCGTAGTGACTCACTGGAACCAGGACAAGCGGTGTGGCCTCGTGATCATGCAAGTTAACCAGCGGGGCGGGTTAACCCTTTCCTCTTTGAGAAGTAATCAGATGCACTCGATACTATGGTTTGGTCGTACTCTGTCGCCAAAGGAAGAAATAGAACGCGATGATCAAAGCGATCACAGGCAATGCGACCTGCCACGTTTTATCCTTATCCAGATTGGTTAGTTCACCCAGCGCCAAGGCAGCACAGACAATCACCATTACACCGCGGAATACGACCACACCCCGTGAATATCCAGAGAGAGTCATGAGGTGGATGGCAGAAATCAGTAAAATCGGAGCCGCTCCAGCGACGAAGATAGCTCCGGCATCCATCCTTTCATTAGAATCGATTAATAAAGCCTGGAGAATCAGGGAAACAGTGAGCCAAACCGCCAATGTCACCCAAGTGGCCATCGAATTACGTTGGACCGGGGATTTTGCTTTTAATGCAGGAGACTCCAGCTTGTCAGCCTGATTTGAATCAGCCATGATTTACCTCCCTTCGTTTATTCGATGTTATTCACAAGTATCATAATCCTGTTATATGGGCTGGTCAATGGGTTAGTTCTTGGGACAATCACGATGATGGTATTTTTTAGGGACGGTCAACCAGGAGTCAGGGTTTTACCGCCCGGATGGCCATGCAGGTGGCCATGTAACGGGGCAGAGGATTAATATCATCCGCCGGCTCACGGTCCTCGAAGAAGCCGGCGATGAAGAATCCGGCAGCTAATGGCCCGCCGATTTGCTCATCCAGGGTATGACTGAATTCCATGGGCTCCGAGCACTCAATCCGTTTGTTCAGTATCGATTCAGGCAGGTGAGTGGTGTCGGCGTACGGCAGAGAATAGGCGACACGCAGTTCGCCGGTGCTTTCTGCCAGTTCCCAGTCGAACAGGTAAACGGCAGGGTTCATAAATCCCGCCAGAAGCGAACCGCCTTTGCGCAGGACGCGGAAAGCCTCACGCCAGACCGGCAGCACGTCCGGGACGAAGACATTGGAAACCGGATGGACGATCAAGTCGAATTCGCCATTGGAGAAGCAACCCAGGTCTTTCATGTCACCCTCGACCGTTTGGATCTTCAAGCCGTCGCGCTCCGCGACCATACGGTCGGCGTCGAGCTGGCTGGGACAATTGTCGAAAACGGTTACATCGGCGCCCGCAGCGGCCAGAATGGGGCCTTGCTGTCCGCCACCCGAGGCGAGACAAAGGATTTTCAGCCCTTGAAGGGGCGGAAACCAGTCGCGGGGGACCGGCAGGGTCGGAGTCAGGACGATGCTCCAATCGCCTTCGCGCGCTGCCTGGATAGCTTCCGGGGTGACGGGTACGGTCCAGATATTTTGTTTAGCCGACTCCCGGGTCCAGGCGGTCCGGTTGTAGTCTCGAATATCCATTTCAGATTTCTCCAAGGGGGGTATCACAGGTATTATCGCAATTCGGGGCGCCGCTTTTCCAGTTGCCCAGGACCCATCTGAGATCTACCCCTACGAGTGCTCCTTGAGCGACTTTTGATAGGCTTTCCAGCCGGGGCACCAGGTGGTGTGCCATTTCCATAGGCGTGACATGAATGATTTAGGATTGGCTTCCGCCTTTTTCCGCATGGCGCAATCTGCGCATCCACTTGACATAATGGTTTCCTCCGATCTTCCGTCGAGGGTGTGTCCTGGGGACGGGGTTCAATAAACAAATAATAATACCGGCATGGTGGCGATGCAAGAGTTGTTTGGATAGTTTATTTGGGGCTGGTGGTGGATGATGTGGCGGGAAGAGGATGACCCTTCGACGGGCTCAGGGCGAGCGTGGGGGAAGAGGATGACCCTTCGACGGGCTCATGGCGAGCGTGGGGGAAGAGGATGACCCTTCGACAGGCTCAGGGCGAACGTTGATTTCATCGTGACAAGCAGGGCGTACGTGTGGCGGGGGGAGGGAAGGGTGGTTCTGAGAGGATGACCCTTTGACAAGTTCCCCTGGTGCTAACTCCCCGAGTGCTGACTCGGGACAAGCGGGACAAGCAGGACAGGCAGGACAACAAGAAGGGGTATGAACCTGATTCATACCCCTTCTTAATACGACTTGAAAGGCTTATTTGAGCGTGGGGTCTCTCAACTGATCCCTTTGCTGAATTCTGTCCTGGATTGCATCTACTACAGAATCACAATCCTGCAAGCGGTCTCTAAGCTGAACACGATCTTGTAGTTGATCAGCTGTGAGGGTATCACAAGTCTGGAGGCGATCTGCCTGTTGAATACAATCCTGATTTCCACTACCGTAACCGGCTGGCCCGGCGGCCATGGCCACGGTTGCGAAGGATCCAGCCATGATAGCAGCTAGACCTAAGGTAACCATTAGCATCTTCATTTTCTTTTTCATTTTCATTCTCCTTTTATATTTGGGGTCTTTGACCCTCTGTTTATAATCATAGTCTTAGACTGTGGTCACAATGTGGAGGCGGGGTCGGATTAATGTGTTTTTAATTTAGATTGAATTGCTGCTTGATAAGCCCTTCGACAGGCTCAGAGCGAACGTGTTTTGGTTGGCTCTGAGTGAATCCTTCGGTAAACTCAGGATGAACCCTTCGACTTCGCTCAGGGCGAACGTTGGCGAGGAGGATGACCCTTCGACAAGCTCAGGGCGAACGTGTATTGGAAAAGGATGACCCTTCGACAGGCTCAGGGTGAACGTGTTTTTAGAGTGAAGACCCTTTGCTAACTCCCGAGCGCAACTTGGGACAGGCAAGGCGAACGTGGATGAAGGAACCCTTCGACAAGCTCAGGGCGAACGTTGTTGGTTACGCTCCCAGCAGGCGTTCCAGGCCAGGGCTGCCGCTTTTGCCGGGGAATTTTTTGAGGCGGGTCAGGGCTTTCTTGGTGTCCGAGGCGACGCGGGCTTTGTCGGTGTGTTTCAAGCGGTATTTAAAGAGCCAGTAGGTGAACTCCCGCATTTCTCCGAGTTTCAGGGAGCGGGACGCGCGTTCGGTGCGGTCTCGGCGGAAGAGTTTCAGTAGATCGGTGCGCGGCAGGTCGTAGATGCGTTTGAAGCTCTCGTCGATGGTGTCGTACTCCTTGATGACCAGGGAGCGTTCCTCTTTGCGGACCTCGTCCTGCACCGCCAGGATGAGCGCCTCTTCCACGGTGATGCCATAGAAATAGTTGAGGTGCTGCTGGTAGCGGGTTTCGCCCATGAAGTGGCGCATCTCGTCGGTGGAGACGTCGACAGGCGGGCGGGAGTCGAACAGCAGGGCGACGCGTTCCGGTTCCGGAATCAGGTCGGGGACGGTGGCGGTCAGGCGTTCGGCCAGGAGCAGGAAATCGAAGGCTTCGCCATCGATGAGGTAGCGGTAGGCCCGGCCGTCCACGCATTCCTCGTCCGCCTGCCACATACCGATGGTTTCCAGGAGGGCCAGGTACCAGTGCTGACCCATCTCGATGGCGGCGCGCAGGTGGTGGATGGCGCGGGCGGACGATTCGGTTAGTTCGGTGGTGGGGGGTTTTTCAGTCATTTTGATGCCTCGAGACAGAGATCACGGGCACGGCATGCCGTGCCGCTACCGGTGATGGTGACCGGCTGGTCGCCTCTGCGGGTTTGTCATCATGTTGTGATATCAGCATATTTGTCGGCATCACGTTTACGCGGGCGAGGCATGCCTCGCCCCTACGGGTTACGTTCCGCAGCATTTTTTGTATTTTTTGCCGGAGCCGCAGGGGCAGAGGTCGTTGCGGCCGACCTTGTGGCCTTCGGCGTCCTTGGCGGCGTGGGTGACGTTGGCGGGGGCGGCCACCGCCTGCATCGGCGAGGTAGCGGCAGCCTTGGGCGCGGCGGCAGCGGCGGCTACGGCAAGGGGCGCCTGGCGGGCCTGCACCCGCTGCGGGGCGGCGCCGGGGGTCTGCTTGACCACCTGGACCTTGAAGATGGCGTGGACGACGTCGTGCTTGATACCATCGAGGAGGTCCTCGAAGGCGCGGAAGCCCTCGTTCTTGTAGGCGTCCACGGCTTTGACCTGCCGCAGTGTCTGCCAGCCGGCTTCCAGGCGCAGGTGCTCGACGAAGGTCAGGTGCTCTATCCACAGGGTGTCCATGACCCGGAGCATCAGGTGGCGCTCTATCTGGCGCATCACCGGGGCGGTGATCTCCTGTTCCTTCTTGTCGTAAAGGTTTTCGGCGGCGCATTTCAGGCGCTCGGCCACCTCTTCTGAGGACAGGCGGGAGATTTCATCGGCGGTAAAGTCCTCCGGCTGGGGCATGAAGGCGCCGAGGTCGCCGATCAGGCCGGCGATGTCCCAGTCCTGGTAGTCAAGGCCGGCGAGGCGGTCTGCCACGATGCCGTCGATGGTGCCGCGGATCATGTCGAGGATGTTGGATTTGAGGTCGGCACCGGAGAGGATCTTCTTGCGCTCGCCGTAGATGATCTCCCGGTGCTTGTTGACCACGTCGTCGTACTCGACCAGGTTCTTGCGGATGTCGAAGTTGTAGCCCTCGACGCGCTTCTGGGCGTTCTCTATCGACTTGGAGATGAGCGAGTTCTCGATGGGGGTGTTCTCGTCGAAGCCGAAGCGGTCCATGAGACCGCGCACCATCTCACCGCCGAAACGGCGCATGATGTCGTCTTCCAGTGAGACGAAGAAGCGCGACGAACCGGGATCGCCCTGGCGGCCGGCGCGGCCGCGGAGCTGGTTGTCGATGCGGCGGGCCTCGTGGCGCTCCGTGCCGATGACGTGCAGGCCGCCAGCCTTGACCACGGTGACGTAATTCTGGAGCCAGGCGGTGAAGCGCTTGCGCTCTTTATCTACGACCTGCTGGCAGCGGCCGGTGTCGATGCGGCATTCCAGCTTTTTGGGGCTTTCCGGCAACTGTTTGGCGATGTCCGATACCCAGCCGGCGTAGGCCGAGAGGTAATGCTCGCCCAGGGCCTTGATCTGTTTCTCCAGCGCGGCGATCTCGGCCAGGATGGCGTTGGGATCGTCGATGGCCGTCTCCGACCAGGCGTCCGGGTTCTCCTTGATCTGCTGGATGTATTCCAGGCGCAGGGTGTTGACCCGGCCCTGGAGGCGGACGATCTCCGCTTCCTCACGGGCGACGCCCTTTTCAAATTCGGATAAAGCGTCCCGGTCCACCGGCGCACCGGCCAGTTCCGCCGTCAGGTGGGTTTTCAGGTCGCCCAGCGGCTCATAACCTTCCAACCGGCCGCCCAGGATGATGTCCACGCCTCGGCCGGCCATGTTGGTGGCGACGGTGACGGCGCCGGGTTTGCCCGCTTCGGCGACGATGGCGGCTTCCCGCTCATGCTTCTTGGCGTTCAAGACCTCATGGGCGATGCCCTTCTTGCGCAGCATCTCCGAGATGACATCGGAGTTCTCGATGGACACGGTACCCAGGAGGACCGGGCGGCCGGCGGTGCGCATCTCATCCACTTCACGGATGACGGCCTTGAACTTGGAGGAAACATCCTTGTAGATGTAATCGGTGTGGTCCTGCCGGACGTTGGGACGGTTGGTGGGGATGGCCACCACCTCCAGCTTGTAGATGCGGGCGAACTCCTCCGCCTCGGTCAGGGCGGTGCCGGTCATGCCGGAGAGCTTGTCGTACATGCGGAAGTAGTTCTGGATGGTGATGGAGGCATAGGTCTTGGTTTCCTCACGGATCTTGACGCCTTCCTTGGCCTCGATGGCCTGGTGCAGGCCTTCCGAGTAGCGGCGGCCGATCATCTTGCGGCCGGTGAACTCATCGACGATGACGATGCCGGTCTGCCCGTCCGGATCCCGGTCCACGACGTACTGGCGGTCCCGCTGGTAGAACTCCTTGGCCGAGAGGGCGTTCCTGAGGTGGCGCAAGAGGGAGGAGTTCTGAGGGTCGTACAGGTTGTCCGACTTGAGCAGGCCTTCCCGTTTAAGCAGACCTTCCACCTTGATCCAGCCGTCCTCAGTCAGCTCCGCCTGGCGCTCCTTGATCTTGACCTCGTAGTCATCGACGGGTTTCAGGCGCGGCACCAGCTTGGCGAAGGAGGCGTACATCTTGCCAGCCTCAGCGTCCGGGGCGGAGATGATGAGGGGGGTGCGCGCCTCGTCGATCAGGAGGTTGTCCACCTCGTCCACGATGGCGTAATAGGGACCGCCGGGGCGCTGGACGGCCTTGTCCAGGTCCAGGATCATGTTGTCGCGGAGGTAGTCGAAACCGAACTCGGCGGAGGTGCCGTAAGTGATGTCCGCGGCGTAGGCTTCCTTACGGGAAACCGGCCGGTAATGCTTCCAGGGGTCGTTGTCCTTGCCGGATTCGTAAGTGGGGTCGTACAGGCGCGAGGGCTGGTATTCGTCCGGCGTCTGCATGGGGTAGATGGAGGCGACGGTGACGCCCAGGGCGTGATAGACCGGGCCCATCCAGTAGGCGTCGCGGCGGGCGAGGTAGTCGTTCTGGGTGACGAGATGGGCGCCCTTGCCCAGGAGTGAGTTAAGGTAGAGGGACAGGGTGGCCACCAGCGTTTTGCCTTCACCGGTCTTCATCTCGGCGATCTTGCCCTCGTGCAGCACGGCGCCGCCCATGAACTGGACGTTGTAGTGGCGCAGGCCGAGGGTGCGGCGGGCGGATTCCCGCACCGCGGCGAAGGCTTCCGGCAGGATCTCCTCGAAGCAGGAATTCTGAAGGGTGATGATCTTGTCCTTGAGCTTGTTGCGCTCCTCCGGGCCGACGGTAACAGCGAGGCGGTTCTTGAGTCCCTCGATGTCATCGGCCAGTTCCGCGTAATCTGCGGTGACTTTAGCCCGGAAGGCGGCGGTTTTGGCCTTGAGTTCCTCGTCGGAGAGTATCAGGAATTCCGGTTCGAAGTCGTTAGCCGTTTTGACCAGGGGATCGAGTTTTTTGACCTCTTTTTCGTTGGAATCAACCAGGTTGCCAAACCATTTGAACATTTATTTACAACCTCATTTTGCTGTTTAGTCCGGTGTCTATAGAGTATAACGCTGGAAACCGGATTTAGTATTCTACCACAACCGGAGGGGGAAGGGGGGATGGAAGAGGGGGAGTGAATAATACCAATACTACCAATTCAAATGTCCAATGAGGGGGACGGGGGTCATGGATCCTCCGCTGTTGCGTAGGATGACAGAAGCTGGGTTTTGAACTTTTGGTATTTGGGTATTGGAATTTGTTTAGAATTTAGATATTAGAATTTCGGATTTGGGGAGTGGGGGTGGAGATGGGAGAGGATGACGCCGGTGATGCCGACGGCGCCGGCGAAGATGCTGAAGAAGAGGATGGGGCGGAGGGCGCTCTCGACCAAGCCGGGCAGCCAGACCTGGACGGCGGAAGGCACGTCACCGAAGTCAGTGCCGGTACCGACGATGGCGTTGGTCACCATGACTCCGACGAAACCGATCAGGCCGAAGATGAAGAAGATGATGCCGGCGTAAAGCAGCAGCTTGCGGCGCTCACGGAGCATCAGGTAGGCAGCGCCGATCAGAAGCGCGATGAGCAGGAATAGGCCGTAAAAGCCAAACCAGTAATAGCCCAGGTTCTTTTTGAGTTCTTCGATGTCGGCTTTCAGTTCGTCAAGCCCCTGGTTGATGCTTTCCGGCGCCGCGGCGAAGAAGCTGGAATCGATCTCGATAGCGGTAGGCCAGCCGGCCACAAGTTGGAAAAAGAAAAAATCATCGAATGCCGCCTGTTTCTGAGCCAGGGTCAAGCCGGACAGTTCGGGAGGTGGGTAACGGTTATATACGTCGAGTAATGTAATATAAAGGGTAGTCAAAGGCTGGTCGAGAGGAATGAAAATATCCAGAGACTGGCTTGTGCCGAGGAGGTATTCTTTCATGGGAGGGAATAGCTTTCTCAAGGCATCTTTGTACCAGTCCTCCATTTTCACGGTCGCGTTATCAATATAATCCAGCAGGTAGGCGAAGATCGGATCGATATTTGGGCCTGTGTTTTCCTGTATTAATTCCTCGGCCAGATCGGGCCAGTCGATCCGGTCGGCCAGCGAATAGACCAGTTCCGGGGCGAAAACCGTTTCACCCAGTGCGACCTGTAGGTCAAGAGTATCGGTGCGGCCGTGGAGGTAATCGTAAAAACGGTCGACCGCGCCAGATACCGCCGCTTTCATCTCATCGGAAAACTCGGGCAGTTCTTCATCGAGAAAGACTCGGATAGCCCGCGGTGTATCGTCAATGGTGCCGCTTTCGATGACTGCCTCCCGGAAGACATCGGCCACATCCAGCCGTTCGATCTGACCGTTGATAAAGCCGGGGTTGAGGACGGTGAAATTGAGACTTAGCCCAACACCGAGGAGCAGGAGCGACAGGAAAAGTAGAATACCGACCACCCCAAGCACCAGACCTCTAATAAAACCCATGCAACTCCAGTCCTGTCGATTATCTACGTTAAAAATAATTATCAGTTGAAAGCGACCCTTAAGTCAAACTAACAGGCGTGGCGCCGGCGTCCGTTTCCACCCGAACCAGGCTCCTGTAGGCCCTACGCAGACGGGTGGTTACCGGGCCGATGTTTTTGTCACTGACGGACATCCCGTCGATAACCGTGAGCGGCATGATCTCGATCAGACTAGAAGAGATGAAAACCTCATCGGCCTCAAGCAGTTCGGCTGGCGACAACCGCCCCTCGATCACCTCAATGCCGAGCCGGGCGGCCAGTTCCAGTACCGCGCTTCGGGTGATGCCCGGCAGGATGCCGCTGTCGAGGCCGGGAGTCTTTAAAATTCCACCCTTAACGGTGAACAGGTTAGCGCGGTTGGTCTCTGTAACGTCGCCCCGTTCGTTCAGGATGATGGCTTCGGCGACGCCCTGCCGCTGCGCCTCAGTACGGGCCAGCGAATTCTCCAGTTGATTGAGCGTTTTGTAACGGCAAAGTGGGGAACCGGTATGCCGCCTGACGGTTGAGGTGATAGCGGCCAAACCAAGGCGATATTCCTCTTCCGCCGGTGGGCGATAATGTTCCACGGTGATCACCGTGGTAGATTCACCCGCCTGACCGGATGTGACGGTAAGACGAACCCGGGCATCGGCCAGATGGCTTTCGGTCAGCGTCCGCAGAGCCGCAGCTTCGGCTTCGCCACGGTCGATCGACACACCGAGGAAGGCCGCACCGGCGTAAAGGCGGTCCAAGTGCCGGTCCAGGCGAAACAACCGGTCGTCGTAACCGCGCATAGTCTCGAACACGCCGTAACCCAGGCGAAAACCGGCGTCCGCGACATGGATTTTCGCCTCGACCAAGGGTGTAATGATACCGTTGACATAAGCTAGTTCGAGCAAGACAAGACCTCAGATTGGACCGCCTCTCGCAGTGACAGAAAATTGCGGATGATATCGTGTCCGGCGCCAGTCATGATGGACTCCGGGTGGAACTGCACCCCCTCGATGACGAAGCGCCGGTGCCGGATCCCCATGATGACACCATCGGCGGTGGCGCTGACCTCAATGCAGTCCGGCAGGGAGTCCGGGTCGATGACCAGCGAGTGGTAGCGCCCGCCTTCTATGGGGCTGTGCAGGCCGGCGAAGATGGTCCGGCCGTCATGGCTTACCGGAGAACTCTTGCCGTGGGTCGGCTGCGCCGCGGCAGTGATGCGCCCGCCGAAGACCTGGCCGATGCACTGGTGCCCCAGGCAGACGCCCATGATGGGGATCTTGCCGGCGAAGCGGCGGATAACGGCGTTCGAGATACCGGCGTCGTCCGGTGTCCCCGGACCCGGGGAGATGATCAGGTGTCCGGGGGCGATTTCGGCGATGCGTTTCAGGGTGATCCGGTCATTGCGGAAGACCAGCGGGGTAAAGCCCATTTCACCGACGTACTGCGCCAGGTTGTAGACGAAGGAGTCGTAGTTGTCGATGATGATGACCGGTTTATCGTTCATGCTGACCTTACGGAGGGGCGGGCGACTCATGAGTCGCCCCTACACCCAATTTTCCACCCCCCAAAGCTTGGAAGAGCGCCCGCGCTTTGTGTAGGGTTTCCTGGTATTCCGCTTCCGGATCGGAGTCGAAGGTGACGGCGCCGCCGACTTGAAACCAGGTTTTCCTGCCCCTGGCGACGATGGTGCGGATGGCGATGTTCAGGTCGAGGTCGCCGTTGAAGCCGAGCCAACCGATGGCCCCGGTGTAGATGCCGCGACGCACCGGTTCCAGTTCGTCGATGATTTCCATCGACCGCACCTTGGGGGCGCCGGTGATGGAACCGCCGGGAAAGGCGGCTTTCAGCAGGTCGATCCGGTCTTTACCTTCGGCCAGTTCGCCGGTGACCGTCGAGGTCAGGTGAAAAACGGTGGGGAAAGTTTCCAGCGCGGCCAGTTCGGTCACTTTCACCGAACCATAGCGGCAGACCCGGCCGAGGTCGTTGCGTTCAAGGTCAACGATCATCATGTTCTCGGCGCGGTCTTTTTCACTGGCTATGAGTTCGGCGGCAAGGCGGTGGTCTTCTTCCGGCGTGCCGCCGCGTTTACGGGTGCCCTTGATAGGCCGGGTCTCGACGGCGATGCCATCGAGCTTGAGAAAGCGCTCCGGGGAGGCGGAAATAATCGAAAACTCCCCGCAATTGAGAAAGGCGGCGAAGGGGGCGGGATTGATGCGTCGCAAGCGCTGGTACAGTTCAGGCGGCGCGAATTTCAATTCCACCTCGAAACGCTGAGACAGGTTGACCTCGAAGATATCCCCGGCGATGATGTATTGTCTGGCACGTTCCACCGCCGCCATATATGATTTCCTGGTGAAGTTGCTTTTCACGGCTGGCGGCGCTTCAACCTCGGACGGCACCTCCATCGCAGAATCGACTGGACGGGTCGCGGACATCCGCTGCCTGAATTCCCCGATTCGGTGGACGGCGCGATCTATCCTGGCCGTTTCATCAAGCGCGGGAAACCCTGTACTGACGATATAACCGCGGTTTTCAAGATGATCGTACGCGAAGATGACATCGTAAAAACCGAAACGGAACTCGGAAAGCTTCAGGTCATCCGTCGCGTTCCGGGGCAGTTTCTCCAGGTGGCGTCCGGCGTCGTAGGAAATGTAACCGACGGCGCCGCCGGTGAAGGGCATTCGTGCATCGTTCCGGTCGAGCTTGTATTCATCGAGCAGACGTCCCAGCGTGTCAAACGGATCGTCGGAGCAGTTCTCTACGGCATCGCTGCGGGTGATGGTGATGCGCCGCCCGCGGCTGGTGAAGGTAAGAAAAGGCTGGCTGCCGGCGAAGGAGTACCGGCCTGATCTGCCTCCGGCCATGCCGCTGTCGAGAAAGAAAACACCGGCTGATCTGCCTCCGGCCATGCCGCTGTCGAGAAAGAAAACACCGGGCTCGTCCCGCAGGGCATGGAAAATGTCAGCGGGGGTGAGGGTGGTTGGCCATTCCTCGATTATCGGAAGTTTGCTCATGTTCGGGGTCTACGCTCCATCTTTCGCAGCGTCAAGATTATCTCAGTTGTTCGGCGGCATCGGGGAAGTTTTGGAACCGATGCCCGGCGACGCTGGTGCGTCCCGTAACTACGTCAGGGATGACCGTGGGTTTCGTTGCACTACACCCACCCTACACGTCTACAGGGCCCCATTTTAAACGTTATTCCTGGCGGCGATTGGCGAGGTGGTAAAGTTTCTGATAGGAGGCGCCGAAATCAGGGTTGGCGGCTTCCAGTTTGGATTTGAGGGCGCTCATACGGCTGACGAACTCTTCCCGGCGGCCTTCTTTGACCATCTCCGCCCAGTCGCGCGCGCGGTCGCTGAAGAGGGCTTCCGTTTCCGGCAGAGAGGGCAGGTTGAGTTGCAGCGACGCGTAGAGCGACGGGTCTTCCGATAACACGCTCTCGACCAGCGTCAGGAGGGCCTTATAGGTGATGCCGCCGGCGCCGCTCATTTCGGTCAATTTGTCGAGACTGACCAGGGCATCGGCGGTGACGATGGCGATGAAGTGCGCCAGCCCCAGGGAGATGGACATCAGCCGGTCATGCTCCTCCGGCGAGGTGATGCGGACGCGGGAGCCGCGAGCGGTGAGCCACTCCGATACCCTGGCGGCTAACGCGGCCTCTGCGTCATCGGTCGGGGTCAGGATCACGTTCTGACCCTTGAGGCTCTCGGCACCGGGGCCGAAGACCGGATGGATGCCGAGGATTTGGGCTCCCTTGAAATGGCGGTGCATCGCCGCCACCGGCATCACCTTGACCGAGGTCAGATCGAATATCTTGTGATGAGGCTGTACGAACGGGGCAAGGTCGCGGCAGACCGTCTCGAAATTGTCCACCGGCACCGAGATGATAACGATATCGGCGTCGCTGATACTGCTCAGCCGGTCGGTGGCAGCCACGCCGAGTTCCGTGGCGACAGCGGCCAGCTTGTCCTTGTCGCGGCCGATGACGGTCACCTGATGACCTTCTTTTTTCAGGAGGCGGGCGAACCAGGCGCCCATCTTGCCGTAACCGCCGATGATGGCTGTCTTTTTCAATCTATTTCGCCTTCGGGTACGAGCCCAGGATCTTGATGAACAAAACATGCTCTTCCAGAGCAGGCAGCGCCGCCCGGAAATTCTCATCCTGCCGGTGACCCTCGAAATCGAGGTAGAAGTTGTACTCCCAGGCCTTCTTGCGGGTGGGGCGGCTCTCGATCTTGGTCAGGTTGATCTTATGCTCGGCCAGGATGCGCAGGAATTCATACAGCGCGCCGGGCCGGTGCTTCACCGCGAATACCAGCGAGGTCTTGTCATCGCCGGAGGGTGGGGCGTCCTTTCGCCCGATGGCGAAGAAACGGGTGAAGTTGTTGGGGTTGTCCTGGATATCCCGAGCCAGGATTTTCATGCCGTAGATGACGGCGGCGCGTTCCGAGGCGATGGCGGCGCCGTCCATGATGCATTTTTCTTTAATGAGTTTGACCGAGCCGGCGGTATCGTAGGTGGGGATGAGTTCGAAGCCCATCTGGCGCAGGAAATGGCCGCATTGCCCCAGCGCCTGGGGGTGGGAATAGACGCGCCGGATGCTGTCCAGGGTGGCGTCCGGGTTGCCGATGAGGCAGTGGTTGACCCGCAGATGCAGCTCTCCGGAGACCATCAGGCTGGACTCCAGCATCAGGTCGTAAGAACGGGAGATGCTGCCCTCGATGGAGTTCTCCATGGGGATGATGCCAAACTGGACGGTGCCGCTCTCCACTTCCTTAAAGACGCCTTCCAGCGACTCGCAGGCTTTCACCGCGGCGCGGGAGCCGAAGTATTGAAATGCGGCCTGTTCCGAATAGGCGCCGGCCTCGCCCTGGAAGGCGACGCTGCGCGCCTGGCGCTGGCGGGCGAGTTTGATGATCGAGCGGTAGAGCTCTGTCACCTCGTCGGCGGTCATGCCCCGGGCGGCGGCGGCGCCGGTCACGTGCTCGATGACCAACCGTTCACGCCCAAGATCCTGCGGCGGCACTTCCCCAGCCGCCTTTTCCCGGCCGATGGCTTCCGCGATCGACAGGCGCTCGGCTAGGAGTTCGACGATGTTATCGTCGAGTTCATCGACGCGGCGGCGCAGTTCTTCCAGGCTCATTTAAGCACTCTTCCTATCTTACCGGCGCGGATGGCCAGATCGGCCAGCACGACGGCGGTCATCGATTCAGCCACCGCGGCGGCGCGGGGCACGATGCAGGTATCGTGCCGGCCGCCGACGGCGATGGTGGTGGGTTCGTTAGTGGATAAATCCACGCTACGCTGTAATTTGGCGATGGAGGGCGTCGGCTTCACCGCCAGTCGGGCGACCAGCGGCATGCCGCTGCTGATGCCGCCTAAAATGCCGCCGGCGTTGTTGGTGGTGGTGACGATCCGGCCGTCCATGACATCGTAAGCGTCGTTGTCCTCCGACCCTCTCATCCGGGCGGCGTTGAATCCGGCGCCGAAATCCACGCCCTTGACGGCCGGTATGGCGAAATAGGCCTTGGCGAGGCAGCCTTCCAGGGTGTCGAATACCGGCTCGCCGACACCCACCGGCAGGCCTTCCACCCGCGCCTCGATAATGCCGCCCACCGAATCCCCGTCGCGACCCGCCTCTTTAATGGCTTCTATCATCCTGGCGGCTGCCGAGGCGTCGGCGCAGGAGACCTCGTTTTCAACCATCGCTGCCCGGATATCGGCGACGCTTGGGGGAGGATTGCTTTTCACTCCGCCGATCTCGACGGTATGGGCCACTACTTCCACGCCGATGGTCGAAAGCAGTTTTTTTGCGACCGCGCCGGCCATGACGAAGCCGGCGGTGATGCGGCCGGAAAACCGGCCGGAGCCGCGCCAGTCGTGAAACCCGCCGTATTTTTCAAAGGCGGTGAAATCGGCGTGGCCGGGCCGGATGAGGTCCTTGACCTTCTCGTATTCCGAGGAGTCGATATTGCGGTTCCAGATAGCCAGGCAGATGGGCGCGCCGGTGGTGCGGTCGTTAAAGACCCCGGAGAAAATCTCCACGCGGTCTTCCTCTTTACGGGCGGTAGCCAGGGGGCGGCTGCGGCCGCTCTTACGCTTGTCGGCTTCGCGCTGGATGTCTTCGACAAAGAGCGGCAGGCCGGCGGGGCAGCCGTCGATAACGATGCCGACGCAGTCGCCGTGGCTCTCACCGAAGCTGGTAATACGAAAAATCTCTCCCAGGGAGTTATTCACTTATGATCACCTTTCCGCCGGCGGTTTCAAAATCCTGCCAGAAGCCGGGATAGGTTTTGGCGACGCATCCGGCGCCTTCAATGACTGTGTCGCCGCAGGTTGCCGCCAGCATGGCGAAGGCCATGGCGATGCGGTGGTCGTCATGGCTGTCGATGACCGCGCCGCGCGGTGTCCCGCCGGTTACGGTCATCCGGCCAGCTTCCTCGACGACCTCTATACCCATGCGCTTCAGGTTGCCGGCTACCGCCGAAACACGGTCCGATTCTTTCAATCTGGCCCGTTCCAACCCAGTGATGGCGCTCTCGCCCTCAGCCACAGCGGCCAGGCAGGCCACGGTGGGGAGGAGATCGATGGCTTCATTGAGGTCGATCTCTACCGCCCGGAGCGGCGAGGGGCTGACGGTCACCGAATCACCGGCGATATTCACTCCGGCGCCCATCCGGCGCAAGCAGTTTAACATGAAACGGTCGGCCTGAAAACTGTTCTCGTTAAGCCCGGTTACCGTCAAGCCGCCGGCGATGGCCCCCAGGCCGATGAAGTACGAGGCGCTGGACCAGTCACCTTCGACGGTGTAGTCCGCAGCCTGGTAAGCCTGGTGCTGGACCCGGAATTCGGTGAGGTTACCGGCAGTCTCGACAACGATCCCGAAACGTCGCAAACAATAGACCGTCATCCGGAGGTAGTCCCTCGATTCCGCCGGGGTGGTCAGCCGAACGTTCAACCCGTCTGGGGCGAGGGGCGCGGCCAGCAACAGGCCGGAAATGAACTGCGAACTGATGTTGCCGGGCAACGATACCACGCCGGTCTGGAACCGGCTGCCGCCGCCGTGGATATCAAGGCAGGTATCGGTCAGTTCCGACTCTACGCTTAACTGACTGAATACCTCCAGTATCGGGGTCATCGGCCGCCGCGCCAGGCCGGGGTCGAAGGTGATGCGGCTCTCGCCATCCAGCATGGCGCACACCGGCGCCAGGAAACGCAGCGTGGCCGCCGACTGGCGGCAGTTCAAATTCTGGCGCGGCGGTTTCAGATGCCCGCCGGAGACGGTCCAGACGCCGGGCTGGCGCTCGATGACGGCGCCGAGCTGCGCCAGAACCTCCGCGGCGGCTTCGGTGTCGTCGGCGACCAGGGGGTTGGATATGCGGCTCACCCCCTCCGCCAATGCCGCAGCGAAAAGGGCGCGAATGGTGTAGCTCTTGGAGGGCGGGGCGGCGATGGCACCGCTGACGACGCTTTTACTGATGCTGGCTTTCATCTATCCCCAGTTTTTCAATAATCTCATTGATAACGGCGGCGAAGGGGCGCCCTCCGGTCTTGACCGTGATATCCGCCGCCGCCTCGTAAAGCGGCCTCCGCGCGGTATGAAGATCCGCTATGATCCGGTCACGGTCCGGATGTTCCAGCAATGGCCGGTTCCGGCTGTTGGAGAGACGGTCCTGGAGGCTGGCGGTATCGGTTTCCAGGTAAACGATATGCGACGAGTTTCTCAGGCGGTCGATGTTGACCGGCCTCTGTACTACGCCGCCGCCGCAGGCGATGACGGCGCCGCGGGCGGATACGCTTACCTTATTAATGATCTCCTCTTCCAAATCCCGGAAGCCCGGTTCTCCCAGCTCGGCGAATATCTGAGCGACACTTTTACCGGCCTGCTGTTCGATAAGCCGGTCGATTTCCACAAATTCATAGCCCAGCCGCCGGGCCATTCTTTTACCAGCGCTGGATTTGCCGGAGCCCATGAAGCCGATGAGAGCGATATTGCGTTTCATGGGAGCAACGCCTCGGCGGCCGCCTGCCGCATGACCTGCCGCGGCGCGGGAATACCGGTCCAAAGCTCAAATGCCAGCGCGCCCTGCTCGACTAGCATCTCCAGCCCGCCGACGACGGTGCAGCCCGCCGCTTCGGCCTCCGCCAGGAGGCGGGTCCGCCGGGGGCGGTAAACGGTGTCGATGACTGTCATGCCAGGTCGCAAAAAGGTGGCGGGCAGCGGCGTCGAACCATCGTCAGGGCTCATGCCGACGCTGGTGGCGTTGACCACCAGGGAGACACCCTCAAGCGCCGCGTGGAAGCCGTTTTCGGTCATTTCAAATACGCTGGAGCCGGTTTCACCGGCCAGTTTCCGGGCGGCGGCCGCCGTGCGATTGACGATGGCTACCGAAGCCCCGGCATCCCCCAGGGCGAATACGGCCGCGCGGGCCACCCCGCCGGCACCGAGGACGACCGCCTTCTTGCCTTCCGGTTCGAAAGAACCGCCTTTCAGCGCGGCAAGAAAACCCGAGGCATCGGTGTTGTAGCCGATGAGCCGGCCGTTCTGGTTCATAATGGTATTGACGGCGCCGATGCGGTTTGCCTGGGAATTGACGCTGTCGAGGAGAGGCAGTACCGCCGTCTTATGCGGGATAGTGACGTTGGCGCCAGCGAGTCCCAAGCCTCTGATACCTTCGATCGCCTGGGCTAGACCGGCAACCGGCACCCGGAAGGCCAGGTAAATGTAATTCAGCCCCAGCGCCTTGAACGCGGCGTCGTGCATCGCCGGGGACACCGAGTGTCCTACCGGGTCGCCGATGAGGGCAATGACTCTGGTATCGGCGGTGATCATCGTTCGATCATCCGGTAGAGTTCGGCCATTTGGGCCACCGTCAATTGCCCAGGGGCCGACGGACGGCCGGTCTGCAGGGCGGCATAGGTGAATGCCGCTCCGGCGAGTGGCGCCATCACCCGGCTCAATAGTCCGGTCTCGCCCATGCCGAAGCAAATAAGGTTATGATCGCTGAACTCCCCGTACAGGCGGAGTAGCCGGAGATTGTCGTCGAATATGGTGGCGGTGGTCACCAACTTGCATATATCGGCCCCGGCAGCCAGTTCCTTTTTAATAATGTCGATCAGCATCCCGGAAGCAGGGGTGCCGGTAAAATCATGGTGAGAGACCAGGCAGCGGGCTCTTTTTTTGACCAGTTCAACCATCTTTTCCAGGTTGGGGGTGGCCAGTTCCAGGTCGATGATCGAGGCGCCCATGTCGAGCGCTCTCAACAGTTCCTGCTTGCGTTTGGCCTCCGTTCCCCGCCAGGCCCCGCCCTCGGTGGCGAGGCGGTTGCAGGCCATCCATGGCTTGGTCAGCTTCCGGGCCAACCCGGCCCAGGACTCGCCGATAAGGTCGATCCTGACCTCATAGAGATCGGCTAGCGGCGCGGCGGCGGCGATCGCCGCCTCATCGGACGAGGTTATGACGGCGCAGATGGCAGGGTTCATGCCGACAGCACTTCAGCGACGATCTGAGGGTCGATATCGGCTCTGGTGACGACGCTGCCGATGCCGGTGGGCAGGATGAACTTCATTCGGCCTTCGGTGACTTTTTTATCATGCTGCATGGCGGCGATGACGGCGGCGGGGCGGGTGACCGGTATCGACACCGGCAGACCGGCGGCGGTGATGAGCCGTAAAATGCGTTCCATATCGGCGCCGTTCAGCAGCTCAAGCCGGTTGGCCAGCCGGGCGGCCATGGCCATACCGAGGGCGACCGCGGTGCCGTGGGGGATCCTGAAATCCGAGACGCACTCGATGGCATGGCCGTAGGTATGACCGAAATTGAGGATGTGGCGGAGTCCCTGGTCGCGTTCGTCTTTTTCAACCACACGGGCTTTTACCTCCGCAGCGCGGTGCACGGCGTAGGTCAACGCCCCGGGGTCTTTATCCAGCAGTACCGGCGTGCTCTCTTCCAGGAAAGCGAAAAGCTCCGTATCCTCGATGACGGCGCACTTGATGACTTCGGCCAGCCCGTTTTTGATCTCTTTGGGGGGCAACGAGCCCAAGGCGGCGGTGTCGCTCACTACCATCACCGGTTGGTAGAAGGTTCCGGCCATGTTCTTGAGCCTGCCGGTGTTCACCGCGACCTTGCCGCCGATGCTGGAGTCCACCTGGGCCAGCAGGGTGGTGGGTACCTGGACGAAGGGCAACCCGCGCTGATAGGTGGCGGCCACGAAGCCGGCCAGGTCGCCGATGACGCCGCCGCCGAGGGCCAGGATGGGGGTGTTCCGCTCGACGCGCCGGCGGGACAGACTCTCATAAAGCTTGCCGGCGACGGTCAGCGACTTGTAAGCCTCGCCGTCGGGTATGGCGATCATCTCCACATCGCGGTCCGCCGTTTTAAGGGCTTCTACCAGGCCGGCGCCGTAGAGGCGGGCGACGGTGCGGTTGGTGATGACGACGAACCGCCGGCCCAGACCGTGGTGTTCCAGCATTTCGGGTAATTTTCCCAGAAGGCCTTCACCCATATAGACGGGATAACCGCGTTCGCCAAGGTTTACGTTTATCTGGTAAGTCATAGCCCTATTTTACGGCAATTTGGCGCAACTGTCTTGCCACGGTGATGATCTCTTTAAGTTCCGCGGGACTGATCATCTGGGAGGCGTCCACCAAGGCTTCTTCCGGGCGGTCGTGGACCTCTATCATCAGGCCGGAAGCGCCGGCGGCGATAGAAGCCAGGCTCATCGAACGGATGAGATCCCGGCGGCCGGTGGCGTGGCTGGGGTCGACGATGATGGGTAGAAAGGTCTCCTTTTGGACGACCGGCACCGCCGCCAGGTCCAGGAGGTACCGGGTGAAGTTTTTGCCCTTGCCCACCGGCACGATGCCGCGCTCGCACAGGATGATGTCCTTGTTGCCCTCGGCGGCGATGTACTCGGCGAAGCACAAGAACTCCTCCACCGAGGCGCCGAAGTGACGCTTGAACATGACGGGGAGGTTTTTACGGGCGGCGGCCTGGAGCAGGTCCTGGTCGTACATATTGCGGGAGCCGATCTGGATGATATCGACGAACTGGCTGACCAGCTCTACCTGGGCCTCGCCGCGGACCTCGGTCACCACCGGCATGCCGAAAGCCTCACCGGCTTCCTTGAGCCAGGTCAGGGCTTCCACGGCCTCGTCATTACCGGCCGAACCCAGCCCCTGAAAGGAATGGACGCTGGAGCGCGGCTTGAAGACACCGCCGCGGAGCACATGGGCACCGGCGGCCTTCACCTGTTCGGCGATGCGAAACAACGCTTCCCGGCTTTCCACGGCGCAGGGGCCGGCGATGAACAGCGGCTCTTCTCCACCGATTTCGACCGGGCCGATCTTGATTATATGCGTGCTGGTCTCGCCGTAAGCGCTGGAGTATTCCCTGTTGATCAGTTTATAGGGCGCCTCTATCATTCTAGCCTCCTTTACTCCGGGAAGGGCCGCCAGGTGGGCAAAATCCACCCGGCGTTCGTCACCGACCAGGCCCAGCACGGTGAGATGCTGGCCGCGGGAGACATCCGTGCGCAGGCCTGCCCTGGCCACTTCGTCGATAACGTGTTGAATCTGCTCCGGGGTGGCGTCCTTTTTCATGATGATCATCTGATCCGATTCCTTTCCTGTCCTTAAACTAAAAAATCCTCCCGGTTGGGAGGATTCACTGCCTGATGGTCTTTATGTGTTTTAGGTGCACTTACGCAAAAACGCCGAACCTCCCTGATGTGCCTTTAAGGCACCAGGTAAAGTAATAATAGGCATTGAAGCTATGAGCAATCATTGATAGAAGATTATCACGAGCGCCGGGGGATGTCAAGAACTGCCGGGCAGCGCTGATAATCCGTGAAAGGGTGCCCGCCCGAGCGGGCACCCTTCGATGCCGGACAATTACGGAAAGACCGTTAATCGGCTACTCGGTTTTAGTGGAAAGGAAAATCTGGAGACCCATCTGGCCGATCTGGTCCTGAACGCCCTCGATCTCGTCGATGTGGGAGTCCTCTTCATCCAGGATGTGCTGAAGCATGTCCCGGGTGGCGTTGTCCGCCGCTTCGCCGCAGAGAGCGATGGCTGAATTGTAGCTCTTGATGGCGCCTGCCTCGGCGAGGCGGTCGTTCTCGAACATCTTGGGCACGTCGGCACCGATGTAGATCTTACGGTATTCACTGACCACGGGGATCCCTTCAAGGAAGAGGATGCGCCCGATGAGTTTTTCGGCGTGAATCATCTCCGTGATGGCGCGTTTCTCGATAGCCTTATGAAGCTTTTCATAATTCCAGTTAGCGCACATCTCCGAGTGGACCATGTACTGGTTGATGGCGGTGAGTTCATCGGCCAGCAGGGAATTGAGAACCTCTATAACTTTGGGATCGCCTTTCATGGTTACCTCCTGATTAGAGTAATAATTATATATTACCAAAGATATCACCGGTTCCAAATAGTGTTGGTGGTGGTGAGAGGGGGGATAGTCGAACCGGGTAGGGCGCATTTATCAAAGGTCAGGATGATGAAAATAGGAGAAAACCCGCCGGGCTCCGAGAGCCAGATTGTCCGAGAGTGGTAGGATGGACCAGGTGACGCTTGTCGAATATGGACAAAAGGCATATGATTACGAATTAATTGATGAAGAATATTTATATGCCATGACTTTCCCGAATGAATCGGAGAATCGGGTTCCGTTACGTGTCGCCGCGGTATATCTGGCAATATCGACGCTATGGATCATATTCTCCGATCGGGCGGTGATACTGCTGGCGGGGGACTCAGCGGCGTCATGGCAGACCGCTAAAGGCATACTTTTTGTGGGGGTGACCACCCTCCTCATTTTTGAACTGGTACGCCGGCCGATGAAGCGGTTGTCCCAGGCGAACCGGCGGCTGATGCAAACAAGAGAGCAATTGCGCCTCGCCTTCGATTCTATCCAGGAAGGCATCGTGTCCACCGACAGCCGAGGCGCCATTGTCAGCGTAAACAACGCATTGGTGACTCTCATCGGCGCTAACGGTAAGGCGGATCTGTGGAACCGGCCGGCCAAGGAACTGCTGGCAGAGGCGGACCGGCCGGGACTGGAACGGCAGATGGCGCTGGCGTTGAAAGACGGGAGCGCGCCCTCCATCAGCGAATATTCGATAAACATAGACGGCGGCCGGACCGCGGCGGTGGAACTTTCGGTGGCGGCTATAAGATCGGAAATTCCGCTTGAGCAGGGTCACATTATGGTCCTGCGGGATGTAACTGAGCGCAAGCGGATGCAGGAAAAACTGCTGGTGGCTGACCGCTTGGCCTCCGTGGGGGAATTGGCGGCAGGGATCGCCCATGAGATCAATAATCCCCTGACCGGCATCATCGGGTTTTCTGAGATGTTGCTGCAGGAAGAGTTACCGGAGAACCATCGTCGTGACGTTCAAACGATACACGAAGAGGCGCAGCGGGCGGCCGGGATCGTTCAGAGTCTGCTGGGCATTTCCCGCAAGCATAAACCGGACGTACGGCCGGTAGCGGTGCGCGAAGTCATCGACAAAGTGCTGGCGCTGAGGCAGTATGAGCACCGGGGCAATAATATCGTCACCAAAATCGATTCAGACGACAGTTTGATGGTGGTGGCCGATTATTTTCAACTGGAACAGGTCTTCCTTAATATGGTAATTAATGCCGAGTTCTTTATGAGTAAGGAAAACGGGGGCGGTCAACTCACCATCAAAACCGAACGGGTGGGACGGATGGTCAATATCAGCTTCTCCGATACCGGTCCCGGCATACCGTTGGAAATTCAGGACCATGTTTTCGATCCTTTTTTCACGACTAAACCTGAGGGCAAGGGAACCGGCCTGGGATTGACTATCTGTCACGGCATTATCGAGCAATACGGCGGGCGTATCGGCGTTTCCAGCCAGCCGGGTGAGGGCGCCACCTTCGTTATCGAATTGCCACAGCCAACGGATTGATTCGATCCGGCGGCAGATTTTCAGCGTGCGGCATTCAGATACTCATATGGATCAAGGATAATTGAACTCGCGACTTAGATCCGCCCCTCTCGTTCAACAGACCGCGCCTGCGTGTCGCCGGTTTGCCGGGGACAGGATTGAAGTATTGACACTGCCTCCGGGAAGTGATACACTAACCGATTGTTTGTGGTATGACAACGCAAACGGCAGATGATGCGTAAAATAAGCAGTCTGCCGCGGGCCTGTAGAAGGGTGAGCTTGTCTCATCCTTTATATTTGTCCGGAAGATAATTAAGGAGCACATACATGCCGACGGTAAACCAGTTGATCAGAAAAGGGCGCCGTAAACTAACCAAGAAAGCCAAGACGCCCGCACTGCATTATAATTTCAATGCGCTCAAGAACCGCAACGTCTATGGCGCTGGTTCTCCGCAAAAACGCGGCGTGTGTCTCCAGGTGAAAACCACGACCCCCAAGAAACCGAATTCGGCGCTGCGGAAAATCGCCCGCGTCCGTTTGTCCAACCATATGGAAGTCACGGCTTATATTCCCGGCGAAGGCCACAACCTGCAGGAACATTCAGTAGTGCTAATCCGCGGCGGCCGCGTGCCGGATTTACCGGGTGTCCGCTACCACATCGTCCGCGGCACTCTGGATACAGCCGGGGTGGCCAACCGCAAACAGGGGCGCTCCAAATACGGCGCCAAAGTGGCCAAAGCGGGCAAGGCCGGACCGGTCAAGAAGAAATAGAACCCCGACAAACTGGGAGGCATATAGAGGATTATGGCAAGACGTAGTTCCGGCATAAAAAGGAATCCTGTGGCACCTGACGCGAAATACAACAGCGTAATAGTCGCCAAACTTATCAACCGCCTGATGTACTCCGGCAAACAGAACACCGCGGAGCAGGTGGTGTATGGTGCCATGGATATAATGGGTGCCCAGGAGGGCAAGGACGCCGTTACCCTGGTGGAACAGGCGGTCAAAAATGTTACCCCCCTGATCGAGGTCAAGGCTCGCCGCGTCGGCGGAGCCAACTACCAGGTACCGGTGGAAGTACGCCCCGAGCGCGCCTTCTCCCTGGCGCTGCGGTGGCTGGCCAAATCATCACGGGCCCGCACCGGTAAGTCCATGGCGGAAAAACTGTCAGCCGAACTTACTGATGCCGCCAAGGGGCTTGGATCAGCGGTCAAGAAGCGTGAAGAAACACATAAGATGGCCGAGGCCAACCGTGCCTTCGCTCACTATCGCTGGTAATTAACAGGAGATTTTCGGTTCCCCGGAAATATTGAAACGAACAACATGAGCCAAGATAGAACATTTCAATTAGATAAAATCCGCAATATCGGCATCATCGCCCATATTGATGCCGGTAAGACGACAACGACCGAGCGCGTCCTTTATTACACTGGACGCACCTACAAGATCGGCAACGTCGATGACGGCAACACGGTGATGGACTGGATGCAGCAAGAACGTGAACGCGGCATCACCATCACTTCCGCGGCTACCGCCTGTCACTGGCGGGATTATCGCATTAATATCATCGACACTCCCGGACACGTGGACTTCACCGCTGAGGTCGAACGTTCCCTTCGGGTCCTCGACGGCGGCGTGGTCGTCTTCGACGGCGTGGCCGGCGTGGAAGCGCAGTCGGAAACGGTATGGCGTCAGGCCAACCGCTACGGTGTGCCTCGTATTTGTTTTATCAATAAGATGGATCGCACCGGCGCTGATTTCTGGCGCTGCCTCAAGATGATTGAGGATCGCCTCAAGGCGCATCATATCGCCGTAGCCATCCCCATCGGCAGCGGGGAATGCTTTGGCGGTATCATTGATCTTATAAAAGGCACAGCCTATAGCCAGGACGGTGATCAAACCACTCCTGAGTCGGTCGAAATACCCATCCCCGATACCGAAAAGGAACGTTATGAGGCCGCCCGGCACAGTATGATTGAAAAATTGGCTGAGGCCGATGATGAGATCATGTGCGCCTATCTTGACGGTCAAGTGCTGACGGCGGATCAGATCATCAAGGCATTGAGACGCGTTACCCTTAGCAACAAGGCCATACCGGTGCTGTGCGGCAGTTCTTTCCGGCAGAAAGGCGTCAAAGTATTACTGGACGCTGTAATTAATTATCTACCCTCGCCGCTCGATACGCCGCCGGTTGTCGGCATTGATCCACGTACACAGGAAGAGGTCAGTTGCCCGGTCAACGATGACGCACCATTCGCTGCCATCGCTTTCAAGGTGGTTTCCGACCCATTTGTCGGCCGCCTGGTTTATTTCCGGGTTTATTCCGGCACTATCAACGCCAGCGCCGGCGTGCTTAACAGCACCCGCGACGGGCGGGAACGCATCGGCCGCTTATTGGTTATGCATGCCAACGCCCGGGAAGAAGTGGATAAAGCCGATACCGGCTCCATTATTGCCAGCCTGGGTCTAAAGAACACCTTTACCGGCGATACCCTGTGCGACCCGAGCCATCCGGTGCTGCTGGAGAATATTCAGTTTCCTGAACCGGTCGTTTCCATTTCAATTGAACCCAAAACACGCGCCGACCAGGACAAGATGGTGGACGCGCTGCAGAAATTAGCCGACGAAGATCCCACTTTTAAGGTTTCTTATAATGAAGAGACCGGCCAGAATATCATCGCCGGCATGGGTGAACTTCACCTGGATGTTCTCGTCAGCCGTATGCTGACCGAATATAAAGTAGCCGCTAAAGTCGGGCAGCCCCGCGTAGCCTACCGTGAAACGATCACCGCACCGGCCGACGCCGAAGGGCGCTTTGTACGGCAGTCCGGCGGCCGCGGTCAGTACGGTCACGTCAAGATCAAAGTGGAACCCTTGCTCGAATCCACAGCCATCGAAGTAACCGACGATATCCGCGGCGGCACCGTACCCAAGAACTTTGTGAACGCAGCCGCCAATGGTATCAAAGACGCGGCCACCACCGGCGCCTACGCTGGTTATCCCATGGTCGGTATCAAGGTGAGTATCTACGACGGCAGTTACCATGATGTTGATTCCAATGAAATGGCCTTCAAGACGGCCGGTTCCATGGCGCTCAAAGCGGCGGTGGCTAAGGCCAAACCGGTGCTGCTGGAACCCATCATGAAAATGGAAGTGGTCACACCGGAAGAGTACATGGGGGATATCATCGGCGACCTCAATTCACGCCGCGGTCATATTTCGTCCATCGAGCCACGCGGCGACACCACGGTCATTCATGCCTTCGTGCCTTTGGCCGAGACCTTCGGCTACGCCACGACCATTCGCAGCATCTCCAAGGGGCGCGCCACCTCTTCCATGGAGTTCCACAAGTACCAGGAACTGCCCGCTAATATCGCCAAGACGGTCATGGAGACCGAGGCAGTGACGAAATAGGGGATAAGTAGAAAAAACATGGGCAAACAAAAAATCCGCATCAAGCTCAAGGGATTCGATCACAAAGTGCTCGACCAATCCGCCGTGCAGATCGTCGAAGCGCTGGAACGCACCGGCGCGATCATTTCCGGCCCGGTACCGCTGCCGACCCATATCAAAAAGTACAGCGTAATCCGGTCGTCATTCATTGACAAGGATTCCCAGGAACAGTTCGAGATACGCACCCACAAACGCCTGATCGACATAGTGGAAACGACATCCAAGACCATCGACGCCCTCACCAGCCTCAATATGCCGGCCGGTGTCGATATCGATATTAAGCTTTAGGAAGACGCGAGATGATTAACGGCATTATCGGCAAGAAGCTGGGCATGACCCAGGTTTATACCGCCGGTGGCAAGATGGAACCGGTAACGGTTCTACAGGTCGGGCCCTGCACCGTAGTGCAGGTCAAAACGGCCGAGCATGACGGCTATACCGCCGCGCAACTCGGTTTTGGCCAGGCTAAGAAGCTGCCAAAAGCGGAAAAAGGTCACCTTAAGGATCTTGGTGATTTCAGGCACCTGCGCGAGTTCCGTCTCGACGACGTGTCCGATGTGGAGGTTGGCGCCAAGGTTGACGCCAGTCTGTTCGCCGACGGCGAACTGATCGATGTTACCGGCATCAGCAAAGGGCGAGGTTTCGCCGGCACGGTCAAGCGGCATGGTTTCGCCGGTGGTCCGAAGACCCATGGTCAAAGCGACCGCCACCGCGCGCCGGGTTCCATCGGTTCCACCACCACCCCCGGTCGGGTGCTCAAGGGGACGCGGATGTCGGGTCACATGGGCAATGAGCAGGTGACCGTCAGCGGACTCAAAGTAGTGAAGACGGATCTTGAAAAAAACCTGCTACTGGTAAGAGGCGCGGTTCCCGGATCCAAGAACGGCCTCATATTGATTAAAAAATCGAAGAAGAACAAGTAAGATGGAAATTCCTGTCTATAACATCAGCGGCCAGGTGGTCAAGAATATCACAGTGCGTGACGACGTTTTCGGCGTACCGATGAACGACGCCGTGGTGCACCAGGCGATGGTTGCCCAGCAAGCTAATGGCCGGCAGGGCACCTCCAGCACCAAGACGCGTTCCGAGGTTGCCGGCTCGACCCGGAAGCTGTTCCGCCAGAAAGGTACCGGTGAAGCACGTGCCGGATCCAGGAACAGTGGTCTGCGTCCCGGCGGCGGTGTTATGTTCGGCCCCAAGCCGCGCGACTATTCCAAAGCGTTGCCCAAGAAGATGCGTCAGCTGGCCATCCGGTGCATGTTGTCCGATAAAGTTAATACTGGCGGCCTGAAGGTTGTGGAAGCCATCGAACTCGATACTCCCCGCACCAAGGAAATTGCGGCCATATTAACCACTTTAGAGATGACCACCTCAGCTATGATCGCCACCGCCGGCGCCGATGCCAAGGTGATCATGGCCGCCCGAAACCTGCCCAAGGTTAAAACCACTCCGGCCAACCAGCTGAATGTGGTCGATCTGCTGAAATACGAAAAGCTCCTCATGACGGAGCAGGCCCTCGAAGTTGTCCAGAAACTCTGGGGCTCCGAGACCGCTTAAGGAGACATATATGAATTTATTAGAAGTTTTACGCCGGCCGCTGATCACCGAAAAAACCGCCCGCCTGCAGGATACCGGAAAGTATGTCTTCGAGGTTTCCGATGGAGCCACCAAACCGCAGATCAAGGCAGCGGTGGAATTGGCCTTCAAGGTGAAGGTGACCGCGGTCAACATAATCCGGGTCAAAGGTAAGATGCGGCGCATGGGCAAGGGACTGTTCCTTACTCCCGACTGGAAAAAAGCGCTGGTTACTCTAAAGCCCGGCGACAAGATTGAGTTGTTCGAAGGGGTCTAAGCATGGCAGTTAAAGCATATAAACCTACATCGGCGGGACGCCGCCATCAGACCGGGTATGATTTTTCGGATATCACCAAGAGCACTCCGGAAAAAGCGCTGATAAAAAGCGTCAAGAACAACGCCGGCCGCAACTCCCAGGGCAGGATGACGGTGCGTCACCGGGGCGGTGGGGCAAAAAAACTTATTCGCATTATCGACTTCAAACGTGATAAACTGGGCGTTCCCGGCAAAGTGGCGGCTATCGAATACGATCCCCACCGCTCTGCCCGTATCGCGCTCATTTTCTACGTCGATGGCGAAAAGCGCTACATTTTGGCGCCCCAGGGACTTAAGGTCGGGGATGCCATCATGACTGCGCCGGATGCCGAACTCAAGGTAGGTAACGCCCTGCCTTTAGGTTCCATGCCCAGCGGTACATTGATTCATAATATCGAGCTTGAGCCGGGGCGCGGTGGTAAGCTGGTACGCTCGGCCGGTGCCGCGGCACAGCTCATGGCCAAAGAGGGTGACTACGCCCTTATTCGCCTGCCCTCCGGGGAAATGCGGCGGGTGCGCATTGAAGCCTACGCCACCGTCGGCCAGGTGGGTAACGAAGAGCACCAGACGATTTCTATCGGCAAGGCTGGCCGGGCGCGGCACATGGGTATGAGGCCTCAGGTCAGAGGCTCGGCCATGAACCCCCGTGACCATCCGCACGGCGGCGGCGAGGGCCGCTCACCCATCGGTATGCCCGGACCCAAGACACCCTGGGGTAAACCGGCACTGGGTTACAAGACGCGCCCGACCAAGGCTTCGGATAAGCTCATTGTCAAACGGCGGAGGTAAGCAGATAAATGTCTCGTTCAATTAAAAAGGGGCCGGCAGTACACCCCAAGCTTATGAAAAAAGTAGAAGAGGCCAACCGTGCCGGTAAGAAGGTCCTGATAAAGACCTGGGCACGCTGGTCGACCATTCTACCGGAGATGGTGGGTCTCAACTTCGGTGTGCACGACGGACGGCGCCACGTGACGGTGTTTGTGACTGAAAACATGGTCGGTCATAAGCTGGGCGAATTCGCTCCGACACGGACCTTCCGCGGGCACGGCGGTAAGTCTGAGGTCAAGGCCAAGAAATAAGGGGTCTTTGAAAGATGCAAGTTAAGTCGATATCAAAAAATACCGGTGTCTCAGCCAGAAAGGTACGGCTGTATGTCGATCTGGTGCGCGGCAAAGGTGTGGCTGAGGCACTAACCCTTCTTCGCTTCGCGCCGTCGCCGACGGCGGTATTGGTGGCTAAGACGGTCAAGTCGGCGGCTGCGAGTGCTGAGAACAACTACCAGATGGAGCCGGCCGATCTTAAAATAGTTCAAATCTACGCTGACGGAGCGCCCTTGATGAAGCGCCACAAGCCGCGATCTCGCGGCCGGGTGTCACCCATCTTGAAACGCTCAAGCCATATCACCGTCATCGTGGCAGACCAGGAGGGTTAATGGGACGCAAGGTTCATCCGTACGCTTTCCGCATCGGTACCACCAAGGGCTGGAACTCAAAGTGGTATGCCGACAAGAACTTCTCAGAGAACCTCCTGGAGGATCTGAAGCTGAGGCAGTCCATCAGGGAAAAATATAGCGACGCTGGTATTTCCAACGTCGAGATAGAGCGGCAGGCCGCCAAGGTAACCGTTACTGTTTCCACTTCCCGTCCAGGTATCGTCATCGGGCGGGGTGGGCAACGGGTTGATGAGATGCGGCGCTTCCTCGAAGGCGTAGCTGGCAAGCGGATTCAGCTTAACATTCATGAAATCGGTCAACCGGAACTGGATGCTTACCTGGTGGCCCGGTCGGTAGCCGATCAGATGGAACGGCGTATCGCCTACCGGCGCGCCATGAAGCAGGCTATGTTCCGCACCCGTCAGTCCGGAGCCCAGGGCATCAAGATTAAGTGCGCCGGCCGTCTTGGCGGCGTGGAAATCGCCCGGCGTGAAGAGATGCATAACGGACGGGTGCCGCTCCATACCATCCGGGCTGATATCGATTACGGTTTCGCTGAAGCAAAGACGGCACTGGGTCGTATCGGTGTAAAAGTGTGGATCTACCGGGGCGACATTCTGCCGGAGGCCAAGGCCGTAGTGGAAGAGGACTTCATCACTGGAGCCCAAGCCGCCGCTGCTGAAGCCGAAGCGGAAGCCAGAGTTGAAGAAGAAGTTGTTGAAACGGTAAACGAAGCGGCGGTGGGGACGACGCCTGTGGAAGCAGTCAAACCGCGCAGTCGCAAGAAGACGGTTACCGAAGAACCGGCAACCGCGTCCGCCACCGAAGCCAGCGGTGATGAGGAATCAAAACCCAAGCGCCGCGTCCGCAAGACCGAAGAGAAAACTGAAGAGGCCGCTTAACCATTCCGGCCTTATTAATTAGAGGAAGACCATGCAGCAACCAAAACGCGTAAAATATCGAAAGAGCCATAAGGGTCATCGTCACGGCGAGGCTCAGGCCGGCAACAATGTGGACTTTGGGGATTTTGGCCTACAGGCCACCTCCACCGCCTGGATCACGTCGAGACAAATAGAAGCCGCCCGGCGGGCCATGACCCGCTATATCAAGCGCGGCGGCAAGGTATGGATCCGCATTTTCCCTGATCATCCGGTGACTAAAAAGCCGGCGGAAACCCGCATGGGTTCAGGTAAGGGTTCTCCGGATCATTGGATCGCGGTGGTCAAGCGCGGCCGCATGATGTTTGAGATGGGCGGGGTGGCTGAAGATGTCGCCCGCGAAGCGATGCGGCTGGCTTCATATAAACTGCCGCTTCAAACCAAGTTCATCGTCAAGGAAGTCGAAGCCGTGACCGTTGGAGAGGTGGCCTAAATGAAAATCGAAGAAATCAGGGGCCTTTCGGTCGAAGAGATCAAAAAGCAGCTGGACGGCGCACACCGTGAAGCCATGGAGCTGCGTTTCAAACTGGCGACTAAACAACTTCAGAACCATCGCGAGTTGCCTCGGGTGCGAAAGAATATCGCCCGGCTGGAAACGGCGCTTCGCGAACGTTCCCTGGGCATAAGGTAGGATAAGATGGAAACAGAACGCAAGACCAAGACGATGATCGGCCGGGTCGTCTCCGACAAAATGGATAAAACGGTGGTGGTGGCTGTCGAGACACGGCGACAGCACCCCATCTATAAAAAGTCTTACCGGGTGGTAAAAAAGTACAAGGTTCATGATGAAACCGGAACCGCCCATTACGGTGACACCGTAGAGATGCTGGCAACCCGGCCGCTGTCACGGACAAAGCACTGGAGATTAGGCCGCGTTCTTACCAAAGGCGAGGTGGCCGAGTCTGCCGAGCTTAAGGAGATCTCCAAATGATACAAGCGTATACCCGTTTGAAAGCAGCCGACAACACCGGCGTTAAATCATTGATGTGCATAAACGTCCTTGGGGGATCCAGGAAACTGCGCGGACGCATCGGTGATATTATCATCTGTGCCGTTAAGCGCACGGCCCCAGATTCGGCTATTAAGCAGGGCAGCGTCGTAAAAGCGGTGATCGTACGGCAGGTGGCACCGCTACGCCGGGCCGACGGCTCCTATATTAAATTCGATGAGAACGCCGCCGTGCTGCTCAACGATAAGAACGAACCCCGCGGCACCCGCATTTTCGGGCCGGTTGCCCGCGAACTCCGCGACAAAAAATTTTTAAAAATTGTGTCGCTGGCGCCCGAGGTACTGTGAGGCTAAGATGAAGATAAAGAAAGAAGATAACGTGCTGGTAATCGCTGGCAAAGACCGGGGCAAGAGCGGTAAGGTGCGGCAGGTTTACTCAGATGCAGATCGCCTGCTGGTTGACGGCGTAAACATGATCAAGAAGCACACCCGTGCCCGCGGCCAGGTGAAGCAGGCCGGAATTATCGAGCGGGAAGCGCCAATCCATGCCTCCAACGTGATGCTGGTATGCGCCAAATGCAGTAAACCGGCCCGTGTGGGGAAACGGGTGCTGGCAGACGGCAAAAAGGTGCGCTTCTGTAAATCGTGTGGCGAGGTAATTGACTAACATGGCCGGACTTAAAGAAAAGTATCAGAAAGATGCGGTGCCGCGGCTTCAGGAAGCTTACGGCTATCGTAATATTATGGAAGTACCGCGCTTGACCAAAGTGGTTCTGAATGTCGGCGTCGGCAAAGAAGCTTCCTCCAACCCCAAGGTAGTGGAGATAGTCCAGGCCGATCTCGCTGCTATCGCAGGACAGCATCCGGTGGTAACCCGGTCCAAGCACAGCATCGCGAATTTTAAGCTGCGTGCTGGCATGCCGGTGGGTCTAAAGGTGACTCTCCGGGGCAAGAACATGTACAACTTCCTTGACAAGCTGATCAGTGTAGTATTACCGCGTCTGCGTGATTTTCAGGGAGTGCCGGTTGACGCATTCGACGGCCGGGGCAGCTATGCCCTGGGTCTTAAAGAACAGACGGTGTTTCCGGAGATTGATTTCAGTAAGATCGATAAATTGCGCGGGTTGGAAGTCTGCATCGTCACTTCAGCCAAAACAGACGCCGAGAGCCGCACTCTTTTAGAGGGCATTGGCATGCCGTTCGCGAAGGAATAGGGGAAAACATGGCTAAAACATCCAAGATCGCTAAATCTCGCCGGGAACCGAAATACCCGGCTCAGCAACACAACCGCTGCTTGAAATGCGGGCGGCCGCGCGGTTATATGCGCCAATTCGGTATTTGCCGCATATGTTTCCGGGAACTTGCTTTGCAAGGCAATATCCCTGGCGTACGGAAGTCGAGCTGGTAACATGAAAAATAAATTAACTTGTCCAATTTCAGGGGGTTCGCTATGATGACTGACCCGATCGCCGATATGTTGACCCGGATCCGTAACGCCGTTATGGCGGGACACGAGACCACAATGGTGCCGGCTTCACGTATCAAACAAAATATCGCCAAGCTTCTGAAGCAGGAGGGATTTATCTCCGGCTATGAGTTGACCGGCGATAAACCACAACGGCAGATCAAGGTCCATTTACGTTACGACGAAAAGGGCACACCCTTGGTGAATGGTCTGGAGAGAATATCCAAGCCGGGTCTGCGGGTGTATGTGCAACGGGGCGAGGTTCCCCGCGTTTACGGTGGGCTCGGGATCGCCGTCCTGTCCACCTCACGGGGAATTATGACCGGCTACCAGGCCTGGAGGCAGGGTGTCGGCGGCGAACTTCTTTTAAAAGTTTGGTAATAGAGTCGAGGGTTTTACAATGTCACGAATAGGAAGATTACCGGTGGCGCTGCCCAAGGGGGTAAAGGTGTCCATCGAGGCGAGCGAAGTGACGGTCACCGGTCCTAAAGGCGAGCTTAAACGCGCCTTCAGCCCGGAGATGGTCATCAAGCAGGAAGATGGCAAACTTTTAGTGGAACGGCCTTCCGACGCACAGTCCCACCGTGCCCTGCACGGACTGACCCGGTCCCTGTTGTTCAACATGGTCAAGGGCGTCAGCGACGGGTACGTCAAAGGGCTGGAAATCGTCGGTGTCGGTTTTCGCGCTGAGAAAGACGGCGAAAAACTGGTACTGAGGGTGGGTTACTCCCACCTCGTTAATGTGCCGCCGCTTAGCGGGGTCTCATTTACGTTGGAATCGCCGACCAAGCTTAAAGTGGTAGGCATCGACAAAGAAAAGGTCGGACAGATGGCGGCGGAGATCCGCGCTATCAGGAAACCCGATTCTTATAAAGGCAAAGGCATCCGTTATGCCGGCGAAGTCATCAAACTTAAACCGGGCAAAGCGGTTGGAAAGGCGGGTAAATAATGGCTAAAGTAACTTCACAATATGCCCGCAAGATGCGCCATGAGAGATTGCGCAAGAAAGTGGACGGCACGACCGAACGCCCCCGGTTATGCGTCTTTCGGTCGCTGGAGCATATTTACGCCCAGGTCATCGACGATACGCGCGGTGCTACCCTGGCGCAGGCTTCAACCCTGGACGCTGAGTTTAAAGAAAAAACCGCTGCGGCCAAGATGAACCAGGCGGAGCAGGTGGGGAAAGTTATCGCCCGGCGCGCTCAGGAAGCCGGTATCAAAGAAGTAGTATTCGATCGTGGCGGATACAAGTATCACGGCCGGGTCAAAGCCCTGGCCGACGGGGCCCGCGCGGCCGGATTGTCGTTCTAGGAGGCTATGTGGTTAAAGAAGTAATTTCGAAGATAGACCCCCAGGAGCTGTCGTTGAACGACAAGCTCATCTATATCAACCGGGTGACCAAAGTGGTTAAAGGCGGCAAGCGCATGGCGTTCTCCGCCCTGGTGGTCACGGGTGACGGTGCCGGGCATGTCGGCGTCGGCATGGGCAAGGCCAAAGAAGTACCGGTGGCCATCGCCAAGGCCAGCGCCACCGCCAAAAAGAACCTGATCAAAGTCGAAATGAATGGTACGACCATTTTTCATGAAATACGGGTCCGTTTTGGAGCAGCCGAGGTCTTTTTAAAACCGGCCTCTCCCGGTACCGGTATTATCGCCGGCGGCAGCGTCCGTGCTGTGATGGAAACTGCAGGCATTAAAGATATCCTGACCAAGTCATTGGGCAGCCCCAACAAGGTGAATGTCGCCCGGGCGGCGGTATCCGCCCTGTCACAGGTCAAAGATCCTAAAGAAATGATTGCCCGGCGTCGCGCCGGCGTTCGAAACGAGGAGGCCGCTGGTGGCTAAACTCGCTATTACACTGGTTAAAAGCTCCATCGGCTACAAAGCCGATCAGAAAGCTACCCTCGAATCATTGGGGCTGAAAAAGATTCGCCAGACGGTGGTCCAGGAAGACAACCAGGCCATCAGGGGCATGATCATCAAAGTGAGACACCTTGTCGAAGTGGCGGAGGCCAAATAATGAAAGAACATGAACTGTTTCCCTCACCCGGCGCCACTAAAAAGCGCAAACGGGTAGGACGGGGCGACGCCAGCGGCCATGGCGCTTATTCCGGAAAAGGTATGAAAGGCCAGAAAGCCCGAGCCGGAGGTAAAACCCGGCCAGGTTTCGAAGGCGGTCAGAACCCGCTGATCAAGAAATTGCCGCAGAAACGCGGTTTCGTTAATCCGTTCCGGGTTGAATATGCCGTGATCAATGTCAGTTCTCTCAACCGTTTTGAAGCTGGCACAGTGATCACGCCGGAACTCCTGATCGAGGCGCGACTTCTGAAAAATCTCGACACGCCGGTCAAGATTCTAGCTAATGGCGAAATTGAAAAAGCGCTGACGGTCAAAGCCAGTCGCTTTACCGAGGCCGCCAAGTCCAAGATCGAAGCCGCCGGCGGTAAGGTAGAGGAAATCTAATGGCCGAGAAATCGAGCCGCCCCAAGCTGTTACAAGCGATGGTGGATGCCTTCAGCTTGCCGGATCTGCGGCGGCGCATCCTCATCACTATCGGTATTTTGGTGGCTTTCCGTTTCATCGCTCACGTGCCGATGCCCGGTGTCGACTCGCAGGCACTTTCTGATTTGATGCAATCGAACGCCGTGCTGGGTATGCTCGATATATTTTCCGGCGGCGCATTACGCAATTTCAGCTTGGTAGCCCTGGGTGTTTATCCGTACATCACGGCCAGCATCGTTATGACTTTGATGACACCAGTCATCCCTGCGTTGCAGCGCTTGTCCCAGGAAGGTGAAACCGGGCGCAACAAGATTAATATGGTCACTCACTGGATGACAGTCCCGCTGGCCGCCATGGGCGGCTGGGGACAACTGGTTCTCCTGCAACGCGAAGGCGTAGTGGCGGCTTCGGAACCGTTGGTGACCGCGGCGATCATCGTCTCGCTTACCGCAGGAACGCTTTTCCTAGTATGGCTCGGAGAGCAGATCACCCAATACGGCATCGGTAACGGCGTTTCGATTATTATCTTCGCCGGCATCGTCGCCGGGTTACCCCAGCTTATCGGCCAGGGCTTTTTAGCCAGCGAACAGTTCTTCGGACTGGCGGCCTACCTGGTGATCGCTTTGGCGACAACTGTGTTGATCGTCATATTCACGGAAGCCCACCGGCGCATACCGGTGCAATATGCAAAAACGGTGATCAAGAGTGGGCGCATGTACCGTCAGAGCGGCGCGTCCCATATTCCGCTACGGGTGAACACCGCCGGCATGATCCCGCTGATCTTCGCCTCGGCGCTGGTCATCTTTCCCGGCACCGTAGCGAGCTATTTCGCTAACCCGGCCGGGGTCGATCCCAACTTCGCCAACACCCTGGTCAACTGGTTCAACCCTAACGCCGCCTTACCGGTCGGTCTGTTCTACTGGGTGTTGTTCTTCCTGTTGACCATCGCTTTCGCCTTTTTCTATACCATGGTCGTTTTTCAACAGCAGGACCTGCCAGGCACACTGCAGAAACAGGGCGGTTTCATCCCCGGCATACGTCCCGGTAAACAGACAGCCACTTACCTGAACGCCGTCATCAGCCACATCACCTGGGCAGGCGCGTTGTTCCTGGCCGCTGTGGCGATCATGCCCTTCCTGGCACGGGAGATAACTTCGGTTCAGACGTTGCAGCTTTCCAGCTTCGGTATGCTCATCGTGGTCGGCGTAGTGTTGGACACCATGAAGCAGTTGGAAGCCCAGTTGGTGATGCGGCGTTACGAAGGCTTTATCAAATAGGACCGAATCATGTATAATGTAGTTTTTCTGGGCGCTCCGGGTGCGGGAAAAGGAACCCAGGCAGCCGTGATCGCTGAAAAGATGAACATGGCTCACCTGGCTTCCGGTGACCTGTTTCGCAAGGCAATCGAGCGGGACGATGATCTGGGGCGTCAAGTAAAAACGTACCTTGAAAACGGGCAACTGGTGCCTGACGAAGTGACCGTTAATATGGTACTTAAGCGCATCGCTGAGCTTGACGATGTAACCGGGGTCATTTTAGATGGCTTTCCCCGGACGCTATCTCAGGCTGCGACACTGAACCTAGCCCTCGGCGGACATGGCGAAAAAGTAGACCGCGTGGTGTATATCGCCGTGCCGGAGGCAGAACTGGAACGCCGTTTGTCGGATCGATGGGTATGCCGCGGCTGTCAGGCGACCTATACCAGCGCCGATAAAGAAGCTATGGAAAGCTGTCGAAAATGCGGGGGTGAGTTATACCAGCGTCCTGACGATACGCCGGAGACGGTCAAGAGACGTCTGGCGGTTTATTTTCGGGAAACGGCGCCGCTCATTGATTATTACCGGCAGACCGGTACCCTGGTTGAAGTCGACGGGCAAGGCGAAGTTGACGGAGTTACCGCACGAATCGCCCGGGCGATCACAAACAGGTAATGGGGATTATTATTAAATCAGAACGGGAAATAGCTATCATGCGCCGGGCGGGTCGGATTGTCGGCACGGTGCTTGAGGAGTTGAAGCAAAAACTGAAACCGGGTATGAGGACTATAGAACTGGATAGAATGGCCGAAGCAATGGTACGGACCATGGGCGGGATTCCCTCGTTCAAAGGTTACCATGGCTTTCCTGGCAGTTTATGCGTTTCAGTCAACGAGGAGATCGTTCATGGCATCCCCGGTGACCGCGTGCTTAAAGAAGGAGATCTCGTATCACTCGACCTCGGGGTTATTCTGGATGGTTTTCAAGGCGATGCCGCGATAAGCGTCGGAGTCGGCAGGATTTCTGATGAGGCTGCGGCTCTGATCGCCGCCACTGAAGAGTCACTCTCTGTCGGCATCGCGACGGCCAGAGCTGGAAAACGACTGGGTGATGTCGGTGCCGCTATTCAGGGGTTTGCCGAAGCCCGCGGATACAGTGTGGTGCGGGAATATGCCGGTCACGGTATCGGTCGAGATATGCATGAAGACCCGTCAGTGCCCAACTACGGTCGGCCGGGTTCGGGTGCGCTTTTAAAAAAAGGGATGACCATTGCTCTTGAGCCGATGCTAAATCGGGGCACATGGCGTACCAAGGTCGGCGGGGACGCATGGACTGTATCCACCGGGGACGGGGCGCTGTCCGCTCACTGCGAACACACCATAGCAATTACTGACGGTGAAGCGGAGGTTCTAACGGTCGCCCGGTAGGGTGGATCGTGTATTATGCCTAAAAAAGACGCTATAGAGGTTGAGGGTACGGTGCTGGAAGCGCTGCCCAATACCACTTTCCGGGTGGAACTGGCCAACGGACATGAGGTGCTGGCGCACATCTCCGGGAAAATGCGGGTGCATTATATCCGGATTCTGCCAGGAGACAGGGTGCTGGTGGAACTGTCACCATATGATCTTACCCGGGGCCGGGTCACCTATCGTTTTAAGTCATAACAGTCAGAGGAGAAAATCGTGAAAGTCAGAGCTTCGGTTAAACCGAGATGTGAAAAATGCAAAATAGTCAAGCGTGAAGGCGTGGTCAGAAATATCTGCCCCAACGTCAAGCACAAACAGAGACAGGGTTAGGAGGCATAGATGGCACGCATTGCCGGTGTTGATATCCCCCAGAACAAGCAGGTTGTGTACTCCCTGCCGTATATCTTCGGCATCGGGCCGACCTTGGCCGCCAAGATTCTTGAGCGGCTAAACATCGATCCGACCGCCAAGGTCAGCGCGCTGACCGAGGAAGAGCTTAACAAACTACGCGAGGTTGTCGACAGAGAATACCGCGTCGAGGGTGATCTCAGGAAAGAGATCACTCTAAACGTCAAGCGATTGACCGACATTGGCTCTTTACGCGGCATTAGGCACCGCAGGGGTCTGCCGGTACACGGGCAGCGCACAAGGACCAATGCCCGCACCCGTCGCGGACCGAGGAAGACCGTTGCCGGTCGCGGCCAGAAACGCGGCGCGGCTAAGAAGTAATGTCAGTGATACCAAGTAGGAGGCTTTAATGGCAACCAAGAAACGCGTGGGCGTCAAGAAAAAAGAAAAGAAAAATATACCGGTAGGAAAAGCCTTTATTCAGGCGACGTTCAACAACACCATCATCACGTTGACCGATCTGCAGGGTAACGCGCTGGCCACGACCAGTTCCGGTAATGCCGGTTTTAAAGGGTCACGGAAAAGCACTCCCTATGCCGCGCAGATGGCTGCTCAGAATTGTGCTAAAAAGGCCATGGAAAGCGGTTTGCGGCAGATCGAGGTCTTCGTTAAAGGCCCCGGTTCGGGACGGGAGGCGGCTATCCGCTCCCTGCAGACCTCTGGTCTGGTGGTTACAGGTATCCGGGACGTGACGCCCATCCCCCATAACGGTTGTCGGCCTCCCAAGAGAAGGCGGGTATAGAGGAATATGGCAAGATATTATCTGGCAGTCTGTCGTCAATGCCGCCGCAGCGGCGAAAAACTGATGCTCAAGGGCAACAAGTGCCTGGCCAACTGCACTTTTGACAAGCGGCCCAAGCCCCCGGGCCCACAGCCTAACCGGCCGCGCCGCATGTCTGACCGTGGCACTCAGTTAAGGGAAAAACAGAAGATCCGTTACAGCTACGGCATCCTGGAGAGGCAATTCAGGCGCTTCTTCTCCGAAGCCGAGCGTTTGCCTGGCGTCACCGGTGACACCTTCATGCTGTTGTTGGAGCGCCGGTTGGACAACGTGGTTTACCGCCTGGGACTGGCGGATTCCCGTGCTCAGGCAAGGCAGTTGGTGAGACACGGTCATTTACTGGTCAACGGTAAGAAACTTGATATCCCGTCATACATCGTGAAAGAGTCCGACGGTATCACTTTCTGCGAAAAAAGTCTCAAGAACGAATACTATAAAAGGGTGCTTGAAGTCATAGGCACTAAGGCGGTTCCCGGCTGGCTGGTCATCGACAGGAAAACCCTTTCCTGCCAGGTGGCGTCCTTGCCCACCCCTGGTGATCTGGACCAGAAGCTGGATGCCCAGGCGGCGGTGGAATATTACTCACGTTAGCTTTATGGTCTTAAGGAGGTAGGCTGTGTTGGATATTGCTCAGCCCATAATCGAAACTAAAGAGGCTCGGGACGGATATGCCCACTTTACCGTTGAGCCGCTTGAAAAAGGATACGGCGGGACGCTGGGCAACGCCTTGCGGCGCGTGCTGTTAAGCTCGCTTAACGGCGCTGCGGTAACCCAGGTGCGCATCGAAGGTGTGCAGCATGAGTTTTCGCCGCTACCCAACGCAAAGGAAGATACGATGGACTTCCTGCTGAACCTGAAAAACTTGCGTTTGCAGCCCCTTTCTGGCCGACCCGGACGACTGATCCTGGATGTCAAAGGCAAACGTAAGGTGACCGCTGCGGACATCGAACCGTCAAGCGATTTTCTGGTAGCCAACCCGGATCTGTATCTTTTCACCCTGGATGATAAGGATGCGCACCTTTACGTAGAAATGGACGTGGAAATCGGGCGGGGTTTCCTGATGGCGGACTCAAAAGACAATCCGACTATCGGTACAATTCCCCAGGATGCCATTTTCAGCCCGGTGGAAAAGGTCAACTATACAATTGAACCGGTTCACATGGGTCAGGAGATGAGCTATGAGCGGCTCCACCTGCATATTTGGACCGACGGTACGATCAACCCCGCTGACGCCCTTTCGCAGTCAGCGTCGATTCTCGTGTCGCAGTTGCAGCCTTTTACTGCCATAGGTGGCGCTCCGCTGGTGATACATGAGCGGCGCATTGAAAAGCTGGCGATTCCCGAAGAAAAGTTCAATATGCCCATTGAACAATTGGATCTCTCGGTGCGCTCTTTGAATTGCCTGAGGCATGCGGGTTTGAGCACCGTAGGTGAACTATTGACCAAAGGGATCGATGAACTCATGGGACTCAGGAATTTTGGTTTGAAGAGTCTTAACGAGTTGGAAGAACGGCTCCAGGTATTCGGTATGTCAATCAATCAACCTGAAGGCGTCTGCCCTCCGGTTGAAACTGCTGAAGAAGAACAAGAAGAAGATAAAAAGCCCAAGCGCAAACGCGCTGAGGCGGCTGCGGAATAGGTGAGATAAAATGCGACACGGATTAAGAAGCAAAAGGTTTGACCGTGATTCAGGGGCGCGCCAAGCGCTTTTCCGCGGTCTGGTAACTGATCTGCTGGGCTATGAAAAAGTGACCACTACCGAGTCACGAGCCAAGGAGATCCGCCGGGTAGCCGAAAAAATGGTAACTCTCGGTAAAAAAGGCGACTTGAATGCTCGCCGGCGGGCACTGGCTTTTATCTACGATGAGAAGATAGTTTCCAAGTTGTTCGACGATCTGGCCAAGCGCTACGCCGAACGCGCCGGTGGTTACACCCGTGTGACCAAACTGGTTCCGCGGCTGGGAGACGCCGCCCCCATGGCCGTGGTGGAACTGCTTAAGTAGGGCAATTGACCGGTATCTCCAAATCCAAACTGGCTTTAATAATTGAATATGACGGTACGAGGTTCTGCGGCTCCCAGCGGCAAGGTAAAGGAGTCACGGTGCAAAGTGAACTGGAGCTGGCCTTACAAAAATTGACCGGTGCGGCGATCCGGGTGAATCTGTCCAGCCGCACTGACGCCGGGGTTTCGGCGCTGGGTCAGGTAGCCAGTTTCCGCAACGCTTCGACGGTGCCACTGGAAAAGGTTGTGAAGGGACTCAATCACTATCTACCTGAGGATATAGCGGTGCAGGCGGTCTGCCGCATCCCGGATGACCTCGATGTACGGCGCCACGCAGTGAGCCGGGAATATCGCTACCGTATCTGGAACAGCCCCATGCCTTCTCCCGTAATGGAAAGGCACGCCCATCTCGTCAGCGGGGCTCTGGATGAGGGGCTGATGGACACTGCAGCCAGGATGCTGATCGGCACTCATGACCTGGTTTCATTCGCCAGCCGCATGGCAAAGTTTGAAAAAACTACCGTGCGCAGTGTTCATGAAGCGGGAGTGAGCCGGGAGGGAAAAGAGATACTTTTTCGTATCGTGGCAGGATCCTTCCTGCCACACCAGGTGCGGAACACGGTGGGGGCTTTGATCCGGGTGGGGCGGGGTAAGATGACCTTGGAAGAATTCGGGGAACTTTTAGAGACGAAAATACCGGGAACAGCCGGCCCGGCGGTGCCGGGTCGGGGGCTATGCCTGGTCAGGATAAATTATCTGAGGGACTTGGGAGATTACAATGAAAACTTATAACGTAAAAGCGGGTGAGATCACTCGTGAATGGCACATCATTGACGCCGATGGCAAAGTGATGGGGCAGATCGCGGTGGAAGCGGCGCGACTTTTAATGGGCAAACACAAGCCCATTTTTAGCCGCCATCTCGATACAGGCGACGGTGTCATTATCGTCAATGCCGCTAAAATGACCTTTACCGGTAAAAAAGGCACTGACAAATTTTATTATCGCCATTCCGGCTATCCCGGCGGTTTCCGCAAGGCCAGCCTTAATGAGATGATGCAAAAGAAACCGACTTTCGCGCTGGATCGTGCGGTTCGCGGTATGCTGCCGCGTAATCGGCTCGGTACAGCCATGCATAAAAAACTGCGCGTTTACGCCGGCGCAGATCACCCGCACATGGGCCAGATTTCAGTAATAGCTGAAGCCTAATAACAAAGAGGACTGAAGATGGAAAAGAAAAATTACTTCCAAGGCACCGGTCGGCGCAAATCCGCTGTCGCTCAGGTGCGTCTTATGCCGGGTAATGGCGCCATCGTTGTTGATGGAAAACCCTTCGAAGAAAGATTCAACCGCCCCCAGTACCTGCGAACGGTGATGAAACCGCTCGAAGTTACCGAGACGGTCGGGAAATTCAGCATCATGATTAAGTGCAACGGCGGTGGTATTTCCGGTCAATCCGACGCAATTGCCATGGGCCTTTCACGAGCATTGATCGCCGTTGACGAAAAACATAAGGGTACCCTGCGTCAGAACGGTCTTTTAACTCGCGATCCCCGGACTAAGGAACGCAAAAAGGCCGGTTTAAAACGCGCCCGAAAAGCCCCTCAGTACACCAAGCGTTAATTCAAAACATCAGTTCCATGAATGCGAAAGCCCGCCCCGAAATCAACGGGGCGGGCTTTATGTTTATTGAAACACGAGGATAAATGCCGCTCTGGCGATAACGCAACGATTTCGTTTTGAAGTTGTCTCCAAAAGAATGGGCTATTCTAGATGCCGATTGGTGAGAAAAAGCCACCCTCTGGTAGGCGGCTTTTTCCTCAAATGGCGCAAGAGGGTGTCAAGTTAACCGCTGTCAGCCAGACGCTGCTTAAGGTACACGATGCTGTCCACCGGGGTCGGGTTGGTGTTGTTAAGGGCTGCCAAATAATAGCTTACATAATCGCCAAGTAATATCAGGCTCATCATCTGCGCCAGCGGGCTGATGCCGCGGCCGTCGGCAAAGGCTACCCGGGCGCCGACCCGGGCCAGCAGTTCTGCGGTTACCTTGTATCGGGTCAGGATACGTTCTGACAGGTGGTTGGAACGCAACATGATCACCGACATGCGCGGGACGAGTTCATCCGGGAATTCATAACCGGCTGTGGCGTTGTGGTTCAATTCCGGTAATGCCTGGGCGAAAGCCCATTGTTTAGAGTTCTCGTTGAGCTGGGTCTGCCAACGGTAGGCCACCTCAATGGCGATTCCAGCGCCGTAGATGATAGGGATGCGCCCGAATAGCTTGTGAGCGAACTCCTTGGCTGGATTGTGGGCCTGGGGCTTCTCAGGCTCTATCTTGCGCGCGAATTGTTCGGTCACCAGCGCTGCTTCGGCAACTTCAGCCGTCTTATCCGACGCCAACCCCAACCGGATCAGAAAATTGAGCAGCGGGAAAACGCCCCAGGCCACAGCAGCACGGGGTTGGGCGTCATAACTGAAAACGAATGCCGGTATATTGTTAGACCGCGCCATTTCCAGCAGTTTGCCGCCGGTAGTCAAAACAAGCTTTTTTGCCGGGGTATTCAGGGATTGTTCGAATGCCGAGAGGGTTTCCTCGGTATTACCGGAGTAGCTGGAAGCCACCACCAAGGTCCGCTCGTCCACCCAGGCAGGCAGGTTGTAATCCCGAAGCACTGTTATCTGGGCTTTGGACTCCTCGACGAGCAGTCGCCGCACCAGATCGCCGCCTATGGCTGAACCGCCCATGCCCAGAACAAGCACATTATCGATATCCCGGTAATCGGGTAGTTCAAAGTCGATGGCGGCCTGCCATGCATCCAGGATGACCTTGGGCAATTCGCGGATACGCTGACCCATGCCGTCGGGGTCCAGCTTTTGGTAAGTGGCGGCGTCATCAAGCATCGTTTCGTTCATAACTATACTCCGGCGATCTTTTTTCCGGCATCAAGCAACCGGTTAACTCTTTCCATAGAATCAGTTTCGGCGTAAATGCGCAGCAGCGGTTCGGTACCGGAGGCACGGACCAGCAGCCAGGAACCGTCACCTAAGGTGAACCGGAAACCGTCGAGCGTATCTTTCTTCACCCGGTCGCCGTCGATCGTATCCGGGGCGGCGGCCTTCAAGCGCTCCAGCACCTTTTGCCGTTCCGTCTCGTCGAAAGTGACGTCGATCCGGTGATAGTGATGGGGGCCGACCTTATCATAAAGCTCGGCCAGCAGTTCCGACGGTTTCTTGCCGGTGAGGGCGATGAAATCCAGAAAGTACAAGCCGGCCAATACCGCATCCCGTTCCAATACATGATTCCTGAAGCCGTAGCCGCCACTTTCTTCGCCGCCAATGATGGCATTTTCGCGTTGCATCAAGGGCGCGATGTACTTAAAGCCCACCGGCGTCTCGAACACTGGCACACCATAGAGCTTGCCCAGCTTATCGAGCATTCTGGAGGTGGTGATGGTTTTAACGATCGCCCCCTTTTCCCCGCGGGTATCCAGCAGGTACATGGCCAGGAGTGAAATTACCTGGAGCTGGGTCAGGAAGTTGCCATTTTCATCGGTGGCGCCCAACCGGTCGGCGTCGCCGTCGGTAGCCAGACCTATGTCCGCCCTTTCGGTAACTACCCTGGTTTCGAGTTCCCGGAGATTGGGCGCGATAGGTTCCGGCTGGTGCATTCCGGGGAAAGCGGGGTTGGGTTCGCCCTTGATCTCTATGAGCGGGTAATCATCTCCCAGCAGACGGCGGAAGAAGCCGGCACCGGCGCCGTGCATTGAATCGACAACGATTTTAGCTTTGCCGCGCCGCAGTTTGTTGAGATCAACCAGTTTGCCCAGTTGTTCAAGATATGGCGGTGTCAGGTCGGCATATTCGAAGAGACCCTTGTCCGCCGCCTGTTTCAGGTCCAGCCTGACCGGACGTTCGCCGCTTTGGTAGAGATCGCCGACATGTTTTTCAATGGCGGCTACAACGTCAGAGGAAGCGCTGGAGCCGGTGGGGGATTTGACCTTGAATCCGTTCCACTGCGCCGGATTGTGGGAGGCGGTAATGACCACGGCGCCGCCGGAGTTACGGTGCAGGGTGCTGAAACTCACGGTCGGTGTCGGTACGGCGCAGTTTGACAGGGTGACATGGATACCAGCGGCGGTGAGCACCGCGGCGGTCTCGCGGGCGAATTCATCGGACAGGAAGCGCGTATCGTAACCGACGACCACGCCTTTGCCGGCCAGCCCGCTCTCTTTGAGATAGCGGGCGTAGGCCGCGGCGCAGACGGCCACGTTGTCGAAAGTAAAATCGCGGGCGATGAGTCCCCGCCAGCCGTCGGTGCCGAACTTGATCGGGCTGGTATTACTCATGACGTTCCCCCTTGCCGTTGATTCGGCGATAATGAGCAGAAAAACCTCTGCTGCCTTCATACCGCCTCAGTTGGCGTTGCTCTAGCCTCCGGAACAGGCGGTGCAATCGGCCTTGATGGCGTCGACCTTATCCAGGCGTTCCCACGGCAGGTCGATGTCGGTGCGGCCGAAATGACCGTAAGCCGCTGTTTGACGGTAGATCGGTTGACGCAACTCAAGGTTCTCGATAATGGCCGCCGGCCTGAGGTCGAAGTGCTTTTGCACCAGCTCCATCAATCTTTCCTGGCTGACCTGTGCCGTCCCGAAGGTTTCCAGGGAAACGGACAACGGCTGGGCGCGACCGATGGCGTAAGCTATCTGCATCTCTATCTGGTCGGCCAAGCCTGCGGCGACCAGATTCTTGGCGACGTAGCGAGCCATGTAGGCAGCGGAACGGTCCACCTTGGTGGGATCCTTGCCGGAAAAGGCGCCGCCGCCGTGGCGGGCAATGCCGCCATAGGTGTCCACCAGAATCTTGCGCCCCGTAAAACCGGTATCCGAGGCGGGACCGCCGATGATGAAGCGGCCGGTAGTGTTGACATAAAAATTAGTGTCGGCATCCAGGAGTTCGGCAGGGATGATGGGTTTGATGACGTGGCGGATGACATCTTCCCGGATCATGTCCTGGGGAACATCATCGTGTTGTGCGCCGATGACTACCGTTTCAATCCGCGCCGGTTTGCCGTGACGGTATTCCACGGTGACCTGACTTTTACCGTCCGGCCGGAGATAGGGGAGAACGCCTTGTTTTCGTACCATGGCCAATTGCCGGGTTAACCGGTGAGACAGGGCGATGGGCAGCGGCATCTTTTCATCAGTCTCGTTGCAGGCATAGCCCACCATCATGCCTTGGTCGCCGGCGCCGACGGCGTCCAGCGGGTCGGTGGAGCCAGCTTTGGACTCGGCGGACTGACCGACGCCTAAAGCGATATCCGCCGACTGCTTGTTGATGGATACCATGACGCCGCAGGACTGGGAATCGAAACCGTATTCCGGTTTGGTATAGCCGATATCGTGCACTACTCGCCGGACCAGTTCCGGTATCTCCACATAGGTCTGGGTAGTAATTTCACCCAGAACGAAGACCAGGCCGTTGGTTACGGCGGTCTCGCAAGCCACCCTGGCAAAAGGATCCTTGGCAAGGATGGCGTCCAGCACTGCGTCGGAGACCTGATCGCACATCTTGTCCGGGTGGCCTTCGGTGACCGATTCCGAAGTAAAGAGGTATTTTTCTGAGTCTTTAAAACTAAGCATCTCGCCTCCTAAGTTCCTTCCTGCCAGCTAGAGAGATATTTTTGCTGCTCTTCGGTTAAAGTATCTATCGTGACCCCCAGGCTTCTAAGCTTGAGTGCGGCTACATTATTGTCGATGTCAGCGGGCACGGGGTAAACGCCGGCGTCAAGCTTGCCGCGATTCTTGACTAGATATTCCAGTCCCAGCGCCTGGTTGGCAAAACTCATGTCCATGACACTGGCCGGATGCCCCTCGGCGGCGGCCAGATTGATCAGACGGCCCTCACCCAGGAGATATATCTTGCGTCCGCCGCTCAGAACGAATTCCTCGACAAAGGGTTTAAGCGTGCGTTTGCTGGTCGAGGCGGCTTCAAGCGCTGGTATGTCTATCTCGACGTTGAAATGGCCGGAATTAGCCAGAATCGCGCCGCTTTTCATAACAGCGAAGTCCTCGGCATCGATAACGTGCTTGTCACCAGTGACAGTAATGAAGATGTCACCGACGCGGGCGGCGTCCAACATCGGCATGACCGAGAAACCGTCCATGACCGCTTCGAGCGCCCTTACGGGATCCACTTCGACGACGATGACATAGGCGCCCATGCCCCGGGCGCGCAAGGCCACGCCATGTCCGCACCAGCCATAACCGACCACTACCGCCCTCTTACCGGCCCACAGGACATTGGTGGCGCGAGTGATGCCGTCCAGGGTGCTTTGGCCGGTACCGTAACGGTTATCGAAGAGATACTTGGTCTTGGCGTCATTAACGGCGACGATGGGGTATTTTAGTTCACCGCCGGCGGCCATGGCACGCAGGCGGATTACACCTGTGGTGGTCTCTTCCGTGCCGCCGATGACCTCTTTCAGAAGTTCGGTGCGTTTGGTATGCATGATGGTCACCAGATCGGCGCCGTCATCGACAGTCAGTTGCGGCCTGGATTCCAGCGCGGACATGATGTGTTTGTAATAGGTGGTGTCATCCTCGCCCTTGATGGCGTGGGTCGGGATGCCGTAACTCACCAGCGCCGCCGCCGCGTCGTCCTGGGTCGATAGGGGATTGGAGCCGCAGACCACCAGGTCGGCGCCCCCGGCTTTCAAAGTGAGAGCCAGGTTGGCCGTTTCGGTGGTAACATGGAGACAGGCGGCGATACGGACGCCGCTGAACGGTTTTTCCCGCTCGAAGCGCTCGGCGATCAGCTTCAAGACGGGCATTTCCCGCGCCGCCCAGGCGATGCGTTCCTTGCCGGCTTCGGCGAGCGAGGGATCCTTGATGTCAGATTCTGGTGGCATATTGAACCTTTCTCGATTACTAGTTGGGGCCAAATTGCAGGCGGTCGATAATCTCCCGCAGGTTATCATCAACCGGTTTCAGCGTGTCAATTATAACATGATTCGGTCCGATTGGAACCTCGGTCACCGGCTCAAAGCCCGGTTTTTGACTGAGGTAAACTTCCCACCGGCCATCTGATACGGTGTGTTCGGACAGGCGTTTTTCGAGCCGGGTTTTCAATTCCTCTTCATCCAGGCGGCATTCGATAATCAGAGCTTCGGCATTGTGCCGCCGCGCCAGATCCAATGCTGACTCGCGACCAGACCGCTTTAAGAAGGTTGCGTCCAGGATAACCGACTCCCGCATCTGAAGCGCCGGCTCAGCCCAGGCCAGCATGGCCGAATAGGTTTTTTCGGTCATTTCTCTTGAATAAAGCCCTGCGGCGATGGCCTCATCGGCGCGCTCAGCGGGATTGATACCTGCCAGATTTTTGCGGGTAATATCGGATGATATGTAGAACATCCCCTGGTGACGCGCCAAACCCTCGGCCAGGCTGGATTTGCCGTAACCGGTGAACCCCACCATGATAATCATCCGGGGCCCCTTTCTGGTGTATGCCAATGCCAGGTCGAAGTACCCGCGGGCTTTTTGAAGCTCGACAGCTTTCTCGTAATCAGGCACGAAGGGGTCGTCCAGTTTGAAACAAGCCACCTTGGCGCGAACATGAGCTCGATAGGCCTGATAAAAACGGAGCAGCTCGCCAAGATCGCTGTCTCCGCTGCTCCGGACATACGCCGAGACGAAAACCTGGCGCAGGTCTGCCCGGCCATAACGGTCAAGATCCATAGCGAGGAATGCTGCTTCGGAAGCGGTATCTCCGTAACGGAAACGGTCGTTAAACTCGATACAATCGTAGATGCAGATATCGCCGGCGCCAAAGTTGATATGCGCGGAATACAGATCGCCGTGGCAATCGCGGATATGGCCTTCAGCAACACGGTGTTCAAAGATTGCGCCGTGGTCCTTCAGAAAGGCATCGAAATAAAGCCGGAGGTTATCGAAGAGCCGCTGGCTCAGGGCTCGACCGATATATGGGCGGCTCTGGTCGAAATTCTCATCGATATTGCCACTGATCGTTGCAAGCGCGCCGAAACGGCTGATATCGGCGTTCGTCTCGGCTGCGGCGTGAAAATCGGCCACTTTGGCGGCCACCGCCGACACCATCTCCGGGGTAAGTTCGCCGTTTTCTAATAAACGGTCCATCATACCGTGGGAAGGCAGGCGCTTCATTCTGACGGCGTAATCGATGATTTCACCGTCACCACCGAGAAAGATCCCGCTGTTGCGCCTGACTACGGGCATGACTTCGATGTAGGTATCGGGGCAAAGGCGGCGGTTGAGAATCAATTCTTTATCGGAAAAATACTTGCGCTTCTCCAATGTTGAATAGTCGACGTACCCCAAATTGACCGGTTTCCTGATCTTGTAGGCATAATTGCCGGTCAATAGCACGAAAGACATCTGCGTCTGGATGAGATTAACTTCATCCAGACGCTCGTCCGGGTACCGGGCCGGGTCCATGAGGGCAGTGATAACTTCGGGAAGTTGGCTCATGTGGTGGAGGACTATTCCGCCTCGGCTTTTTTGGTGGTCTTCCTGGCGGTTTTCGGTTTTTCCTCGACCGGAGCGGCGGCCTCGGCGGGCACCTTGGGTTTTACGGTTTTGGCGGCCTTGGGTTTCTCCGCAACCGCGGTTTCGGTTTCGGCCGCCAGCGCTTTAGGTTTGGGCGCTGCTTTGGGTTTGGTCTCTTTCACAGGTGCCGCGGCGATGGTTTCATCGAATTCATACCTGGTGCGTGCCGGCTTTGCCACTGCATGCCCACCGGTCTCCAGCATCCGCGCCGCACGCGCCCGATTCTTGAGTGTTGTCTTTCTTTTCAGACTCTTCGCCTGGGCGACACGTCTTTTCTTGTTCATGTTTGGATGTCCTCCCTCGCGTTTTATTCCAAATATAAGGGTTACAGGTAGCGGCTTCTCATCCGGGTGGTGAGTTCCACCATCAGTTGCAGAGTTTTTTCCGCGCCATCCTCGCTCATATAGGCCATACCGCAACTTGGGGTTATCAGCCCCTGCCGCAATAATTGACGGAAATTAATTCCATGGCGGGTGAAGGGAGCCATGGTTTCTTCCAGGCGGTCCTGCAGGCTGGCGACTGTCTCCGATTCCGCCAGTTTATCGGTGTTGGGCGCGATGCCCCAGGCTACGGCACCGCCGCGGGCCAGAAATTGATTGATCTCTTTGGGATAAAGGGAAAGAGAACCACCGTAATTGTAAGCATCGAAACTGATGATATCGACGATGGTATCGGTCAACAATGTCCAATCGGTATTGCCGCAACAGTGGACACCTTTGAGCCCTTTCACTTCCTGCAACACTTCCGTCAACATCTGTTGTATACGTTCCTTGGACAGCGGCAGGTAAGCGGAACCGTAAGCGGTAAGTGCCGGTTCGTCCAGAAAGATGACCGTCCGGGGAGAAATGTTCCGGAGTTGTTTCTCCTGCCACGCGATCTTGAGACACAGGAGCTTAGCCGCGGCTTCAGCCAGAACATCATCATAGATCAGCAATCCGCCGGACTCATCCTTGACCGATAGTCCCCAGCTGACCGGTCCCTCCACCTGGCCCTTGACGCCGCGGGGGGAGGGGGGGTGGATCTCGAGGAAGGTCTGGAAGCCGGCGGCGGCCTCCGGGCTGATGCCGTATTTTTCAGTATCGCTGATGATATAAGCGCCGTAAATGGCTTCCAGTTCATGCTCCCAACCAGCTTGCCGGTCCACCGATACATCTTCATCGGTGATCTTGATACCGGGGAAACCCTCGGCGTATTGGGCGGTCATAAACTCACGGGGGGAGCGTTGGGGGAGTTGCGGCCAGGCTGGAAGTTCGGTCAGATAACGGGAGATAAGCCGGCAGGCGGCCGCCGGATCCCGGTGAGGCATGCTGCCGATTATAGTAGGTGTAAGGTTGAACTCGGTGTCTGCCATTTGGTCTCCGTTCATAGACGTTGCCCCTATTAAATCACAAAAACAGTGATCGGGGAAACATGGTCGTCAATAATAACCAGTTGTGACTGGTATCAACCGATATATTTGCCGATAAGGAGCTTCATGTGTTCCTTCCGGTCCGGGGCGATTGTTTTCGGGTCGGTGACGATTGCGTTTTGGAGGGCGGTCGGGCAGGGACAATCCCGTAACTCAGGCAGCTTTTCTATCGCTAACCTGATGATGCGCTTGGAAAGTTCCATGTTGGTTTTGAGGGTGGCTATGACCATGTTTACCGTTACAGCTGCGTCTTCTTCATGCCATGCATCGTAGTCAGTGGAACAGGCGATAATGGCATAGCAAATCTCGGCCTCACGAGCCAGCTTTGCTTCCGGTAACGCCGTCATGCCGATGACATCGGCGCCCCAGCTTTTATGCAGTTTCGATTCGGCACGGGTAGAGAAAGCGGGGCCTTCCATGACCACGTAAGTGCCGCCGTTATGCACTGTAGCCCCGGCTTCCATAGCGCAATTATAAAGCAGACGTCTCATATCCGGGCAGAACGGCTCAGCGAAACCGATATGCGCTACGACACCATCGCCAAAGAAGGTGTTTTCCCGCCGGCTCGTGCGGTCGATAAGCTGATCGGGAATCAAAAGGTGGCCCGGCGCGACCTCCCGTTTAAAGCTGCCGACAGAGTTGATGGCGATGATGTGTTCCACGCCGAGGCTTTTCAGCGCCCAGATATTGGCCCGTACAGGAATCTCAGTTGGCATGAGGCGGTGACCTTTGCCGTGCCTGGGCAGAAAGGCAACGCGAATGCCGTTAAGGGTGCCGATGACAATGGTATCGCTGGGTGGGCCATAAGGCGTATCGACGTTGACCTCTTCAATGCCGGTGAGGCCTTCGATGTCATAGAGACCGGTGCCGCCGATGATTGCGATCTTTACCCTGTTGTCTGCCATTCTATTTATGATCCTTCCAATTCCATATCGATACGCATTATGCGAAAATCGGCATCTACTATTGGGTTCGATTTGGATTATTCTCTCTATTACCGCGCTGTATTTGATACCCTCAATCGCAATATTACATATATATATGAGAAGGTTACACCCGAGGAGCATTTTAAGTGGGGGCTATGTTGATGTCAAGGATAGGGAACCGGGACATGAGTTTAAAAAGGTAACCGAAAAATATTTTTTCAAAACCCCTTGCAATTGAATGCCTGGCGGGTTTACACTTGAAATATGGACGTGCTGGAACTTCTCCGCGCTGCCAATGACCTGAAGGCCTCTGACCTGCAGCTGGTTATCGACAGCCCGCCGCTGCTCCGTATCGATGGTGAGTTGCAGAGTATGGATGACTACCAGGTACTGACGCCCCATGATATCGACATAGCCCTGACTCAACTCACCACTGAAGAACAACGTCAGAAATTTCTGCAAAACAAAGAGCTGGATTTTGCTTATTCGCTGGAAGGCTGCGGCCGGCTGCGTTGCAACGTCGCCCGGCAGTTGAACGGTATGAGTCTGGCAATCCGGTTATTGCCGCCCCGGATTCCCACCATAGACGAGTTGGAATTACCTCAGATATTCAAAGACCTGGTGCAGCAGCCCCGGGGTCTACTACTCGTGACCGGTCCGACCGGCAGCGGAAAAAGCACTACCTTAGCAGCGATGGTACAACATCTGAATCAGACGGGCGGGCATCACATCATCACCATCGAAGACCCGGTAGAATATATACACCATCGGATTAAATGCGCCATTACCCAGCGCCAACTCGGGGATGACACGGCGTCTTATACCGCGGCTTTACGGCATGTGTTACGACAGAATCCGGATGTGATCATGCTGGGGGAGATACGAGATACCGATACCGCGGCGGCGGTGCTGTCGGTGGCGGAAACCGGGCACCTGGTATTATCCACATCCCATGCGCCTTCCGCGCCCCAGGCGATCGAGCGGATAATCGACCTGTTTGCTCCTCATGAACGCCACCTCGCTGAAACGCGGTTGGCTTCTCTGCTGGTGGCTGTCGTCTGCCAGACACTGGTGCCCCGTGGTGATGGAGCAGGTCGAGTCGCGGCGGTGGAGGTACTGCTGGCGAATCCGGCTGTCAAGAACATGATCCGTGAAGGCAAGGTACATCACCTCCACAACATCATAACTACGCACCGGGAAATGGGCATGATTACACTTGATGAGTCGCTGGCTGATCTATATAAGGGCGGCAAAATCAGTTTAAAAACGCTGTTTGCCTACTGCAATGATTCCAATGAAGTGAAAAAGTACCTCAGTTCCCAGACGAACCAGATCAACGACGGTTTCAGGTAGCTTAAAAATACTCGGAAAATTCTGGTCTCTAACCTCAGCCCACGGTCAGTTTGGCGTATTTTCCTCTTTTAAGGCATAATTCGTTCTGTATATTTAATTTAGGTGCAGCAGGAGAATCGATTGGGTAATAAATCACAAGCGGCAGGCATACTGATTATTATATCGGGGGCTATTGGACTGCTCTCATCCCTTTTTACACCGGCGATGATACCGATGATGAAGGAAATCATGTCCGATCCCGGCGTATGGGAAGGGACGATGACCGCCGCTCAAATCGACTCTTTCGTTGAATTCATGGGCACGTTCATGATCGTCATGGCGCTAATCGGTATAGCGCTCAGCATTCTGGCTATTCTCGGCGGCGTATACGCCATGCGTCGCAGGGCATGGGGACTGGCGCTGGCGGGATCGATTGCCAGCATATTGCTGTTTTTTCCCACTGGCATACCGGCGGTGGTTTTCACCGCGTTGTCCAGGTCGGAGTTTGAAAATGATGCCACGAATGCGGTGATAAAGACTGGCGGATCGGCCTGACGTCCACGTCGAAGCTACGGCGTTAAGAACGGGTAAGCGCGTCGATCAAGGCATCGAATTCTTCGATGTCGGAAGGGGCACCCTCGATACAACCGGTGGCTCCGACGCATAAATGCCAGGATGCCAGTCCTTCCCGGCAATCCTGTTTGGACAGGTCCGCCTGCCATTCGATGCACGAAGCCGGTTTGAAGGCTTGGATGCGGCAGAAAAAGACTCGTTCGTCGGGCTGGCGCTCCAGGAAAAGGCAGTGGCCGCCAGCATGCCGGACCAAAACCGTCCTGACCCCGGGCCAGGCAGGGTCAAGATATTCTCTTTGGAACTCTTCCCAACCGATGCCTAGAGTCGCTGCGATACGGTGGGCTTCTTCGAGCGGCATCTGGACCTGGTATTTGGAGCAGCAAACGCCGCAGCAGAAACAGGTTAAAGCCGGATTATCTCGTTCCATGTGACTCCGTTCGCTGTCGTTCGATTCGCTGTCCCAATTATAAGTGTTTCAAGTGTCCGAACCAAGACAGGGATGATATACTAAGACGCTGGCTGGTACCGGCGCGGAGCCCATCGCCCTGAAACGAGTGAGAGGTTGGCTATGACGCATATCAAACAAGTGGTAATCCCCTTGGACGGTTCCGACGGCGCCGAGATCACGCTGCCTTATGGCCTGACCATGGTGAAGCTGTTCGGAGCCGGATTGAACCTTCTCTCAGTCGATGAAAGCGGTGCGGCCGATACCGCCAACCTCTACCAGAGCTATCTGACGCACCTGGATATCAGGCTCAAAGAAAAATACCCGGATCTTGCCGGGACATGGCAGACATACCTGCAAAACGGTAAAGCGCCTGATGAGATAATCCGCTTCACCCTGGAAAAAGAAGCCGACATGGTCATCCTTGCCGCGCACGGCGCCTCGGGGCTCGGCGCTTCCCAGGTGGGTAAAACGGCCAACAAGATTTTGTCGGGCACTGAAAAACCGGTGCTGCTGGTTAAATCGCCGCCACCGGAGCGGGAGCATCTCATCCATCGCATCCTGGTGCCGCTGGACGGATCAGGCATCGGTCAGGCAGCCCTGGACCTGGTGGCTTACCTGGCGCCTGTTTTTGGCGCGGAGGTTGTCCTGATACAGGTGGTGGAGCCGGTGCGCTATATGCCGAGCATAGACGGTCTCGGCGCATACACCATGCCGATCGACGATGCCGAGATCGAGGCCGAAGCCACCGGCTTTTTAAGCCGCCGTGCCGCGAAGCTGCGAGAGAAGGGCATAACCACCACGACGGTGGTCAAGACCGGCGCCGCGGTCGATCTGATCCTGAATTACGCCAATGAGAACGGCATCGACCTTATTGCCATGTCCACCCACGGCTTGTCCGGGCTGACACGCTGGGTGTTCGGCAGTGTGACCGAGAAGATCATGCAGTATTGCACCATGCCGGTGCTGGTGGTAAGGCCACATCCTCCGGAGGGAGAGCCGAAAGCCTAACACCAAAATTCTAATATCTAAACTCTAAACAAATTCCAAATATCAAGCACTAAATTTCAAACTTTTGGTTATTGGGTTTTTTCGCTTGTTCCGTAGTAGTGTTTTTCCGTCCAGTTCTGGTGGGTGAAGTCCTTGAATCCCGCCTGCCGGAACATTGCTTCCATTTTCTCCGGTGAGATACGAATCCGCTGAGGCGGGCCGGGTGAATCGAACTCCGCCCGCCACTCCACCGCCAGCAGACGGCCGCCCGGCTTCAACAACCTGAAAGCCTCATCGAGGATTTTCTGGGGTTCTTTGGTCTCATGCAGGATAAATGCCGCCAGGCAGAAATCGGCGATGCCGCTATCTAGGCCGGTGGCGGTGAAATCGGATTGAACCGGGACGATTTGCGGCGGCGGCTTGCGGGACTTGAGTATGCTCAGCATGGCGGCGCTGTCGTCTATGGCGAAAACCTTGCCTTTTTCACCCACCCTGGCGGCTATTCGGAGGGCGAAGGTACCGGTACCGGCCCCAAGGTCCACGCAGGTCATGCCACCCATGACGCCGCCGATATCCTTCAGAAGCTCCGGTATCCGCAACTCCCGTATCCGCCCTTCGTTATCGAGGTGGGAGGCTTTGTTGATGTCGAAGTGAGACTCGTCCGTCATTCCGGTTTATTCTCCACCGCCCGTTTTTCGATGCTTTTCTTGTAGATGATCGCAATCGACTTGCCGTGATGAGTCATCTGCGATTTCTTCGCCTGCCGTTTCTTCTCCCGGCGTTCCTGGCGGGTTTCAAACATTCTACCATTATCGTCGGTCATGGGGTTTTGCCTCCGGTACGATAAGTTCACGTTTGAGTTCGATGATGCGGTCGCGGAGGAGGGCGGCGCGTTCGAAATCCATCAGTTTGGCTGATTTCTTCATCTGGGTCTCCAGTTCGCGGATGAGGCGGGCCAGGTCTTCCTTGGTTAGCGGCATGGCTTTATAGCTGTCGGCGGGCTGCTCGGCGACACCGGCGGCGGCGACGCGGACGCGCTCGGTGATGTCCTTGATGGCCTTGCGGATGCCCTGCGGGGTGATGCAGTGCTCGATATTATAGGCTTCCTGGATCTCGCGGCGGCGCTTAACCTCGGCGATAGCGCGCTCCATGCTGCCGGTGATGGAGTCGGCGTACATGATGACCCGGCCGTCCACGTGCCGCGCCGCACGGCCCATCGTCTGGATGAGGGCCCATTCGCTGCGGAGGAAGCCTTCCTTGTCGGCGTCGAGGATGGCGACGAGGGATACCTCCGGGAGGTCGAGGCCTTCGCGCAACAGGTTGATGCCGACGATGACATCGTAAACGCCAAGGCGCAGGTCGCGCAGGATTTCCACCCGTTCGAAGGTTTCGACCTCGGAATGGAGGTACTGCGTTTTGACGCCGGCCTCGGTGATGTATTCGGATAGCTTCTCGGCCAGCTTCTTGGTCAGGGTGGTCACCAGGCAACGCTCGCCGCGATCGACCCGCAGTTTGATCTGCTCCAGCAGGTCGTCGATCTGTCCCTTGGTCGGCTTGACCTCGATGATCGGCTCCAGAAGACCGGTCGGCCGGACCACCTGCTCGACGGTCTGCTGCGAGTGCTCCTTCTCATACGGACCCGGCGTCGCAGAGACGTATATGGCTTGTTCCACGCGCTGGCGGAACTCGGAGAAGTTGAGCGGGCGGTTATCCAGGGCTGAAGGCAGGCGGAAACCGTAATCGACCAGCGTTTCCTTGCGCGCCCGGTCGCCGTTATACATGCCGCGGATCTGGGGCAGCGACATATGGGATTCGTCCACGAACATCAGGAAGTCTTTCGGAAAATAATCGAGCAACGTCCACGGCGAGGAACCGGCCGGCCGTCCCGCCAGGTGCCGGGAATAGTTCTCGACGCCGTTGCAGTACCCTGCCTGCTCCAGCATCTCCAGATCGTAATTGGTGCGCTGCTCCAGCCGCGCCGCTTCCAGCAGTTTACCCTCGCCTTTGAGCTGGGCAGTGCGGGCGATCATCTCGTCGCGGATGGCGTGAATGGCGGTGGACAGCTTCTCCGGAGAGGTGACGAAGTGCTTGGCCGGGTAGATGTCCACCATCTTGAGTTCTTCCAGCATCTCACCGGTCAGCGGGTCGATGCGCACCATGCGTTCGATCTCATCGCCGAAGAACTCCACCCGGATGGCGGTTTCCTCGTAAGCCGGCTGTAATTCCAGGGTATCGCCGCGGAGCCGGAACTTCGAGCGGGAAAAATCGATGTCGTTACGCTCGTACTGCATATCGATCAAACGGCGGAGGATGTCGCTCCTGACATAGCTTGCGCCTTTTTCCAGGTTGAGGACGAATTTGGAATACTCCTCAGGCTCGCCCAGGCCGTAGATGCAGGACACCGAGGCCACAATGATGACATCGCGCCGCGACAGGAGTGAACGGGTGGCGGCATGTCGCAGCTTGTCGATCTCCTCGTTGATATCGGAGTCCTTCTCGATGTACATATCCTTGGAAGGGACATAGGCCTCCGGCTGGTAGTAATCGTAGTAGCTGACGAAATACTCGACGGCGTTGTTGGGGAAAAATTCCCGGAACTCGGAGTAGAGCTGGGCGGCGAGCGTCTTATTATGAGAGATGATCAGCGCCGGGCGGCCGCTGCGGGCGATGATATTGGCCATGGTGAAGGTCTTGCCCGACCCGGTGACGCCCAGCAGCGTCTGATCCCGGAGACCATCGGCGAGGCCGCGAGTGAGTTTTTCCACGGCCTGGGGCTGGTCGCCCATCAGACCGAAATCGGACACCAGATTGAAGTCAGTCATATGTTTAATTATAAGGGACAAGGGAGGCGAATACTACCAATATTACCAATACTACCAACTCCAATACTACCAATGGGTGACGGAGGGGCGCCAAATCCGAAATCCCTTCGACACGCTCAGGGCAAGCCGAATATAGAAATCCGAAACGTTATCCAAAATAAAAAAACTCCAATCATCTCACAGTGTGGGGGATAAAGATGAGCGATACGTAGATGATTTGCTGAAAAATATTTTGAGTCGTTTTCCAAAGTGCAGAAACGAACCTCTTTTCAGCTGAGAAAATTGCAGGGGAATGAATACTTTGGTGTACCTTTTGATAAGTAAAGTGCAGAAACAAATCGAAACAAATCCCATTTTCGCAGCTTCAGGCACGATGGAATGATTAGAACCCGGGAGCGGAATATGGCAAAATGCTTGCCGGGAAAAAGACACCGGAAGAGCGTCAGCCGCCGGCCGTGAATTGATCCCGGAAGAAGAAACAAAGGAAACAATTCCGTTTCAGCGGCGATACGGGCGGGTGCGGGTGAGGCGGGGTAAGCGGTGAAACTCATAAATCAGCAAATCTCTCATGTCAAACATCTATCGGAGAACATATGATACACCGGGACGGGGGAGAAAGTAAATAGGATTTTGGCGGGTTTGGAAAATAAATAATTTCAGCTATCAGTTGTGGACACGGGGAACGAACCGGTCTGGAGATACGGCTGGCTTTATTACGGGTAATTCGCGCTTCGGAAGTTTGTTTGCGGTAGTGGTAGCGTATTTGGTTTTTAGGGTGGGTCAATGTTGGTGGTTATTCACAGGGCGACATGTGCAATCCCGTTGCGGTCAATGTAATCCGGGGGTTCAATTCACACCCCCGCGTGGGGGGCGACCTCGGATATGCTGCCCTGCCGACTGAGACAGCTGATGTTTCAATTCACACCCCCGCGTGGGGGGCGACACCCGAAATCGCTCAACATTGGCAAGGCGATAGATGTTTCAATTCACACCCCCGCGTGGGGGGCGACTTGAGGTCAGGCGAGACACGCTGGAATATAAACTTGAGTTTCAATTCACACCCCCGCGTGGGGGGCGACCTCGGCGCTGCCGGCGCTGGCTTCTTCAAGATTTGGGAGTTTCAATTCACACCCCCGCGTGGGGGGCGACAGACCAGATCAAGCACACCAATCAACTGCTCCAGGTTTCAATTCACACCCCCGCGTGGGGGGCGACGGTCATGCAGATGAGATCGTCGTCCTCGTTGACCGAGTTTCAATTCACACCCCCGCGTGGGGGGCGACAGGGCTTAACAGTTGTCCACAGCCGCACGCACAAAGTTTCAATTCACACCCCCGCGTGGGGGGCGACGTCGGCGGCGTTGCGCTGGTCTAAGTGTTCCCCGGTTTCAATTCACACCCCCGCGTGGGGGGCGACCTTTCAATCAGTTCAACTCTCACGTTATTCAGATGGTTTCAATTCACACCCCCGCGTGGGGGGCGACATACAAGCCTCGTCAATAACGTCCATTACTTCACTGTTTCAATTCACACCCCCGCGTGGGGGGCGACAAACGCCGCCCGCATAACCCAATGGGGCTAATGCTGTTTCAATTCACACCCCCGCGTGGGGGGCGACCTGTAAGGCGCTACCGGCTTGACGCCCGATAACTTGTTTCAATTCACACCCCCGCGTGGGGGGCGACGCGGGCAGACTTGACGGGCCGCACCAGTTCTCAGGTTTCAATTCACACCCCCGCGTGGGGGGCGACCATGACCACCAATGAGAAGCTACCGGATAAAATAGTTTCAATTCACACCCCCGCGTGGGGGGCGACAGAGTATCGGCGTGAAGGGGCAGAAGCTACATTGTTTCAATTCACACCCCCGCGTGGGGGGCGACAATATTCGAACGTTATACCTGTCGCGTCTCCGATAGTTTCAATTCACACCCCCGCGTGGGGGGCGACTGAAGAGGATGAACAAGGGCATCCTTTGCCGCCGGTTTCAATTCACACCCCCGCGTGGGGGGCGACATCGACCTGGTCGTCGACGCCTTCATCGCCTCCCCGGTTTCAATTCACACCCCCGCGTGGGGGGCGACATCGTGGAAGCCAAAAATAAACACAGGGGGAGCAAGTTTCAATTCACACCCCCGCGTGGGGGGCGACGAGGACATCCGCCGCCAGTACGTCAACTATTTCCCGGTTTCAATTCACACCCCCGCGTGGGGGGCGACTCCGTCACCAGGGCGATAGTCCGCATCCTTAAAGTAAGGTTTCAATTCACACCCCCGCGTGGGGGGCGACTACCTTTCGGCGCGGGGTACATATAGACAATCCAGTTTCAATTCACACCCCCGCGTGGGGGGCGACTGGCGGCACGGACGCACAATTACGATTGCAAGAGTTTCAATTCACACCCCCGCGTGGGGGGCGACGAAACTAATAGGAGACACAGATGAACCGATCAACTGTTTCAATTCACACCCCCGCGTGGGGGGCGACCTGTGTCTCTGGCGATACGTTGATCGATTGTCCAGTTTCAATTCACACCCCCGCGTGGGGGGCGACTCCTACAAAGGCCATTGTAAAGAGAAACATCTCATGGTTTCAATTCACACCCCCGCGTGGGGGGCGACATCGTATATTCTTACCCAAAACCGATTTGTATATGTTTCAATTCACACCCCCGCGTGGGGGGCGACTTACCGGTTCCGGTTCAGGCTTCAGTTCTCTTTTTTGTTTCAATTCACACCCCCGCGTGGGGGGCGACGGCCAAGGGTAAAACAACTCCCCGAGGTAGCTATGTTTCAATTCACACCCCCGCGTGGGGGGCGACTCAAAAAGGTTTGAGAAAAATGACTGTCACTGATGAAGTTTCAATTCACACCCCCGCGTGGGGGGCGACATGCCGCTCGTGCCCGTGGTAATGGCCATCACCCGTTTCAATTCACACCCCCGCGTGGGGGGCGACGTGGCCTTCTTTATCCTAAGTCATAAATGGTTCTCAGTTTCAATTCACACCCCCGCGTGGGGGGCGACAAAGCCCCGCCGTCGACAGGTAAGCAAGGGACCGAGTTTCAATTCACACCCCCGCGTGGGGGGCGACAACAGTTCAAAGACGATTTCCAGAACCGGCGATAGTTTCAATTCACACCCCCGCGTGGGGGGCGACTTCCGCTTGGTCAGCTTTTCCACCATGAGGTTCAGTTTCAATTCACACCCCCGCGTGGGGGGCGACGAAATTCGCTCACGGCACCGTACAGTATCCGAGGGTTTCAATTCACACCCCCGCGTGGGGGGCGACTCCGGGCGGTATCCTTGCCAATGAAGATTGCAAAGTTTCAATTCACACCCCCGCGTGGGGGGCGACTGCCGAATTCACCATCGTCATCCACCAGCGCGGAGTTTCAATTCACACCCCCGCGTGGGGGGCGACGACCTCAAGACCCGCGCATGGGATATGCTACTCAAGTTTCAATTCACACCCCCGCGTGGGGGGCGACGCTTATAATTTACGCAACCAAGCGACCATTTCAGCGTTTCAATTCACACCCCCGCGTGGGGGGCGACTGGATTGACCGCAGAGAAGCGGCAATCAGAGCAGTTTCAATTCACACCCCCGCGTGGGGGGCGACAAGCCGATGATAGCCGCCAGCACCAGATAGACCGAGTTTCAATTCACACCCCCGCGTGGGGGGCGACTTGCTCAACCTGCCGCCTCAATCGCGGTGGAAAACCAGTTTCAATTCACACCCCCGCGTGGGGGGCGACTAACATACCCGTTATACCCGGTAATAATTGGCATGGTTTCAATTCACACCCCCGCGTGGGGGGCGACTTTAGACAGCTTTCCCCGTCACGTTGCACCAGGTTTCAATTCACACCCCCGCGTGGGGGGCGACGTTCGACGGCTGGTACATCGACGCCGGCAACGGGGTTTCAATTCACACCCCCGCGTGGGGGGCGACTCGATGCGGCGGCGCGGTTGTCGATCCGATGAACAAGTTTCAATTCACACCCCCGCGTGGGGGGCGACGTTAGCATTATGTGATAAGCCCCTTAGCAATCCGTTTCAATTCACACCCCCGCGTGGGGGGCGACTCGACTTATAAGGACGCTGTATCGGTTCTACCGGAGGTTTCAATTCACACCCCCGCGTGGGGGGCGACCTGGCTCACCGTGACGCTATCGGCGTGGTCATCCAGTTTCAATTCACACCCCCGCGTGGGGGGCGACGAGTAATGATGACAAATGATTTAACACTAGAGGATGTTTCAATTCACACCCCCGCGTGGGGGGCGACGTTTCAGCACCTGTCGCTGCTAATAGAATGTTAAAGTTTCAATTCACACCCCCGCGTGGGGGGCGACATTGTAGAGACAGGCGGCCAAGAGAACGAACTCAAGTTTCAATTCACACCCCCGCGTGGGGGGCGACGGCAGAAAAGGGGACAGACCATGCTAGGGTACCCCCCGTTTCAATTCACACCCCCGCGTGGGGGGCGACTTAAAGACACGATTGCAAGCGTTCAAGAGCGCAAAGTTTCAATTCACACCCCCGCGTGGGGGGCGACATCCCCCATGCTTGGCAATCTATTGGCGGCGTTTCCGTTTCAATTCACACCCCCGCGTGGGGGGCGACCGGTGCCGAAAGACCTATTAAAACAAGCGAGTAGAGTTTCAATTCACACCCCCGCGTGGGGGGCGACTTATGTAATAGATGTTACCCCGAATCGTCACTTTAGTTTCAATTCACACCCCCGCGTGGGGGGCGACGTTGGGGAAGGAATAGACCACTCCACCTTTGAGTTTCAATTCACACCCCCGCGTGGGGGGCGACGCAGATTAGGCATGACTCACCGTCGCGTTGTGCTGTTTCAATTCACACCCCCGCGTGGGGGGCGACACTGGACGACTGGTCAATGGAATTTCCAATCGCTGTTTCAATTCACACCCCCGCGTGGGGGGCGACCGTACTAACAAACGTACACATAGATTATTGTAGCAAAAAGGGAAGTATGTGTCAGCTTTGCGCTTGATGGTTGGGGGTACCGCCAAAGCTCGCGTACCTCAGCTTTAGGGGACTTACCGCTACAGGTACGCGAACTCAGGCTATGAGGGGGCCTTCCGGGTCGTAGGGTTCGCTGATGCCGACGTGTTCTATCCTCGGTTTCCAGTTCTTACCAAGAAAATAGAATCGGAGGCTGTCCTCACTGGTGTCTATCTCCTTGAGTAGCTGCTGGCGTAGCGACGCCAGTTGAGCCGGGTCAACCAAGCATTCGAAAACCGAATTCTGAACCCGCTGGCCATAGTTGAGACATGTTTTAGCCACCTGGCGCAGCCGCCGGCGGCCTTCTGTGGTCTCGGTGCTTACGTCGTAGGTGATCAGTACCAGCATTATTCGCTCCTATTCCACTGTTGGTATTCAGTTGTTAAGGTGCACATATCCTTTACCGGAAGATAAAGGCCGGATAGCCGTCGAGGTCTCCCCGCAAATACCGGGCAAGAAGCATCGCCTGAATGTGCGGCAGGAGTCCGACGACCACTTTTTCGTTGAGAAACGGGTGCCTGATTTCTTCCTGTTTCTTCTTCTGGTATTCGGTGAGTACTATCTTGCGGGTGGCGTCGTTCATCTGAACCGCACCGGAAGCTGTTTTTTCGAAGCCTTCGGCTTTTATCTGGCGCAAGTTGATGAGTGAAAGGACCAGGCGGTCGGCGGTGAAGGGCCGTAACTCCTCCATGATATCGAGGGCCAAGCCCGGCCGCCCCGGACGGTCGCGATGAAGAAAACCAACAGCGGGATCGAGACCGACGCCCTCCAGCGCCGACGCCACGTCGTGCGCCAACAGGGTATAGACGAATGAGAGTAACGCGTTGATGTTATCAAGGGGCGGACGGCGGCTTCTCTCGTGAAAGACGAAAGCTTCTTTTTGAGAAGTGATTAAACGGTCGAAGACGCTGAAGTAGGTACGGGCGGCATCCCCTTCCTTGCCCCGGATACGATCAAGAGCGATCGGTTCCGAAAGATTAAGCAGATGAGTCTTCAGGTCGTCGGCGGCCCCGGCCAGAACTGTGTCTCCTATTCTTTCCCTGGATGCTCTCAACAGTACGGTACGGCAGTTGGCGATCTTGGCCAGGATGAAGCTGCGGGCGATATCGGCGGTAAACGCCTGATCATCGGCGCGGCGGTACTGGGCTTTTCTGAGCAGCACGTTACCAGATACGGGACCTACCATGCGCGCCATGAACCGTCCCGACATACTGAAGAAAGAAACGGTCACCTTGCGGGCAGCGCAAAAGCCCAGAAGCGGCGCGCTGGCACTCACCTGGCCGAAACACATGATGGCCGACAGGGTGTGGATTGGTAGTTGAAGTTTTATCTCGTCATCCTGCCGGACCACCACCGTTTCCCCCTGACGCGATAGATAACTACCGGATGTCATGACATAAAGTGTGTTAAGCAGTTTCTTCACTGGTAACCTCGTTGATCGTCCTCTTCAGGTAACGCGAGACACTGCCTTCCTGCCGAGGCGCTTGCGGCAGGCACAGGTCAATGAGCGAGCAGTTCTGGCATCTGGGAGCGTACTCAGGCGGAGGAGTCTGCCCGGAATCAATGATCTCGCGAAGACGAACCGCCAACCGCCCGGTCTCCGCTCTTAAGTCCATGTCCAGGGTCACTGCATGCCGCCGCCGCGGCGTTCCATAGAAGAACGCGCTTTCGGCGATGCTGGCTCCGAGCATCTCTTCCAAGCAGAGCGCCTGGGCGCATAACTGGATCTCATCGCAATGATCCAACTTAGGCCGGCCGCGCTTGTACTCGACGATGTACGGGAGAAAGCGGCCCCGGAGGCCGGGCAGCGCAACACCGCCGGCCTCCGCACTATCAACCGGAGTCAACTCAAGCATGTCTATGGCTCCGACCAACCCGAATTCGAGTGAACGCACCCGCAGACCGCGCACAAGTCTCACGCCATTGCGAACCTCGGCGTCATCCTCATGCACCTTGTCATGCAGGCCGTGGCCTTCCACGGTCAGCTTGTTCTCCTGCCATTCGCCTTCCAGGTGGATAAGCGCCGCCTGCCGCTCACAGAACGCCAGGTGCTGCAGGGCGGAGATGGGGAGGAGGTCGTCTTCAGTGAACACCGATTTACACCTCGTGTATTGCAATCCCGGCGGGCAGGTTGTCACGGTTAACCGTCACAACGTAGTCGGTAAACGCCCTGGCGGGACGGGCTTGGTCCCTGCGAGTGATACTGATGCGTTCAAAGAGTTCATGCGCCGGGGCACTCCCGAGCGGACTATCATGCTCGAAAATAATCAGTTTGCGTTTGGCCATTTCGCCGCGTGCAGCAGAGCGGTCAACATCAAACATCATACCCATTGACTGCCAGAGAAGTTTAAGGTCATCGTCTGAAAAACCCGTCTTGGCAGCCAGGAACGGCGAATAGAAACCGTGACTGACGTAGAGTCCGTAAGGTACGATTTCCTTTCGCCCCATTGTGCGGTTGCCACCTTCCTGTTTTTTGGATTCGGCCTCTGTGGTAACGGCCATGCGAGTCAGAGCTTGTTCGAGGGATACAATCGGATCAACAGAGCGACCGAAAACGTATTGCACCGGGCCGCGAACCTGGCCGCAATTGACTTCGGTGGTCATGACGGCACCGAACATGCGGATGTCGAAGAAATTCTGGCACATCCACCGCTGCACTTTATCCTGTGTCTCTTGATCCGGGGTCTTAGTTGGTTTGAGGCCTTCAGCGGTATAGGCGCGGCCATGCTGGTTGTTGAGGATCGCTTTTTCTTTGACATAGATGTCGTAACCGGGGAATGGGTTGCCATCCGCATCTTGCTTAGCCAAAGTAACGTAGTTTCTGATCTTGCGTTTGAGGGAAACATCCGAAACAAGGCCGTGGCCGGTTTCAGGATCGATGCGGGGAGAGTTACCGGCATCCGGGTCACCATTTGGATTACCGTCCTTGACATCGAAGAGCAGGGCGAAGTCATACCGTTTCTTGGAGTCGATCATTTTTATTGATTCCTTTCTTTCCTGTTATTATTCTTACGACCAGATGTAAGCTGCCGGGATATCCTGGTTTTCCTGGTGCCAAGCAGAGCGTTCCTCTTTCGACAGCCAGAGCCACTTACGCATATGATGGTAGCCCAAAACGAAGAGTCCCTGGTCTTCGAGCGGAAGATAAGCCGGGAAACTTTGAGCATTTTCCACCAGATTGTAGCCCATGGTTTTTGTGACTCCCGCCTTGGACGACAGGTCATCCAACAACCGGTCAAGGCGGAACGCCATGCCGGCGCTAGCACCGTCTTTGGCTTTACTAACGTGGTGACGGGCATTTTTCAGCAAGCGCGGAAAAACGGCGCGTGGGGACGCCGACGCGCTACTGAAATAACGGTCAACTACAGTTGCCCCAACGTCACCCTGAGCCGTCTGCTGGAGCCTTTCCAGCACTGCCATCATTTGTCCCAGTAGATACCCTTGATTCTGATTTCCGGGATCCATAGACTCTTTCACCTCCTGGTATTTTGTTGTCTCTTGAAAATATCTTTGTTTGCGGTTCAAAACCGCTTTGATGACTGCGGCGCGGGCATCGCGACGGTTTTCGTCCTTCCAATCGTGTTTACCAACTTCGGCACGTTCTCTTTCCAGCGCTTTTTGTAACATAGAAGTGGGATAAAGCGTTCCATTGATAGCGGCCATCGCCATCTGTCCAACGAGCGGCGGGGGGATTTTCTCACGGTCTCCCTCCGGGCTGAGCGATTCAAGGAGCAATCTTAAACCGAATTGCGGTGAATGGCCTTTTTCTTTAGGCGGAGGTGTGTTACGTACCACACTCAGGTCTCTGAAATGCTTAGCCAGATTGCTGGATGCTTTGGATACGGTGGATTCTATCCAATCCCGGACGATTGCGCGTCCTTGTGCTCCCGATATGACCAAGGCATAAAACGCGCTGTCAGACAGAATTGGCGGGGGCACGCCGCGCCATACGGAACGGTACAATTCGCCCACTTCCTCCGGGTTGGCATCCAGGATGCCGGAAAATGCATTGCAAAAACCGTCGCCACTTGGTGCTGCTGGCCAATAACAGACCGCTGTATCTGCACTCAAGTGAATGTTGCGTTTTGACAGTGATTGACCCGGTTGAGCGGGATCCGGGTAGGCCGGATCAAGCAGTCGTCTTAACGCTTCCGCCGCCATCTCGGAAGATTGGCGTGAAATTGAGGCATTCTCGTTCCCCTTCCATCCGTATGATTCAAAGGCGCTTTTATTGTAGGAGACCAGAGCGACCCCACTGGTGGTTCCCCCTGGTACTCGTTTAACTCCTGGAAAATTATCAACTTTACCACTGAAAGGATCGCCGGACACCAGGCAGACTTGTTGTTCTCCAACTTCACCGGCCACTTGCCTTAGACTTGCCCAATAACTACGTACTGCGGGACGATCTGTCAACAGAGAATCGATATCTGGATCATAGATGAAAGCAAACAGATCATTAGGAGCGATCTTATCGGGCAGGGCGACGCTTGACCGGTCAGCCGAATAAGCATCAAGTGCCATGAGGAGTTTTGCCACTCCTTCATCTTCGATGATTTTCAGACACTCCTCAACGCGTTCTCGAAATAGGTTGAAACGGGATTCTAGCTTTTCTGTCTCTCTTGTGCCTTCAGGATCAACCCCAAAAACGTACTCCGCTTTGTCATACAAAAAGAAAGCGCGGTCACCGGACTGCCGGGATTTTTCTCTGGGTAATCTGAAATTCTTGGCAACAGGCTTGGGTGGGCGGGATATTTTGCCGGCGTGGGATGCTATTTCGGGGATGCTTCTTGTGTCTTCCAAAGGAGTGATGATTCGGCCGTCCCTGGAAATGCGAACGAGCCACGTCACCGGCCTCCATTCGTAGTCCGGGTCTTCCATCAACCCTTCACGTTCGGCAAGGATATAGAGCTCTTGCAAGATCATTTATCTCCTCCTTGCTCCAAGCATCCAGCCAGGTCCGGTACCGTCATGGCACCGGCTTCCAGTCTAGCCCGGAAAAAGATCGGACGATTGTATTCTGGCCGGTAATCGATATCCCACAGCATTATGCCCAGGTCCCGGCTGTCGGGTATTGGGGGTGGGGCATCAGCAGCGGGCAGAATATCCGCCGCAAACTCGCGGCAGCCAAAGTATGGTTTAAGGTGGTACTGGCCTTTCTCAACCCGCCTCGTAAACATGTCAATGAACTTGTTCAGGTTATCAGACTGACCGGCACGCTCGGTCATGGTGAAAAAAGCCTCGATGATGTAGTCCACATTTTGGAGCGCTATAGTGTTACGCTGGGAACGATCATCTTCAATGAAGAACGGCCTTATCTCTCCGCCGTTTTCGATGACACTTCTTGAAGGCGTGCTGGCCTTGCTATTGACCTCATTCCGCCGGAAAGAAGTGAATTTGATCTCTGAGAGTACAGAAATCCGCGTGATATGCCAGTCTATGGCTGGTTTCCACAAGACGGATTGCAAGATGCCGCGAGCGGCAGACGGGGTAATCACAGGATAAGTCACTCTTTCCACTTTGAGCTCCGGCCGGGTAAAACAGGCCAACGGTCCTTTGGCCCGTAAGCTTAGTACTGGGCTCTGGTTCATAAGACCTCCTTTCGATTTTTCATATAATCAGCGCCGGCGCCGAGGTTGATTCATCGCCGGCGGTTAAACCGAATGTATCATCATAAAGATTCTCTGCCCCAACCCGAAGGGTGTAGAGTGATGGGGCTGCTTCAAGTTCCAACAGATAACCGGAATCCAAGAGGTTCTTGAAAGCTTTCGGATATACGTTTACAACAAAAGGTTGAAGTGAGCGCAGTAGTTTTCGGTCAGAGCCATTTTGCCTGAGTGTGTTCAGCCTGGCGGGTGCATCCTCGTATGGTACTACGATGGACTCGGTGAAACCGTCCTCGATTAAACGGAATTCCCGTCCTACGGTGGCGAAATTAAACTCCTCGCGTTCACGCTGGATGTTTTTACAGTCAAGTTCATGCGTCAAGTAAAGCCGCCGAAAATATTCCTCGATTATTTCGGGGCTGTCAGGCTCAAAACCTCCCCTGGCTCGTAGCATGGTCTCGGTGACATCAAGTGCTTTTCTGGGCGTACCCGGCGGCGGTTTTGACGGTGCGCGGAATATTACCACCTTTCCTTTCTTGGAACGGCCTTCCCGATTACAGCGACCGGCTGCTTGCACGATGCTATCCAACCCTCCCAGCGCCCGATAAACGATGGGAAAATCGAAATCCACGCCGGCTTCTACGAGTTGAGTGGATACGACCCGCGTCGGCATGCCCAATTTTAATCTTTCTTTGATACGAGCGATAACCTCTAAACGATGCGCGGGGCACATGAGGGCTGAGAGGTGGAAGACGGTGTGCTTCAGACTGCAAGCAACGAGGGCTTGAGCTAAGTCGCGCGCATCCTGGCGACGATGCACCACCACCAGCACCTGCTCGCATTGAGCAACCTCGTCTATTAAAGTTTCCCAACGAATAGCCTCGTCTGATTCCGGCCATAGATAGTTTACCCTTTTTAGTTTTTGGGCAAGCGCTTCAGGTTCGGCGATAATCTGCCTCACGTTTTTGAGGCCTTGCGGCAGATTAGGCCGTTCAAGCAGAGCAGGCGGTGTGGCGGTGGAGAGCACCAGGCTGCAACCGTAATTTTGCGTCAACTCCTGTAACGCATCAAGAATGGACGCCAGCATGCCTGGTGGCAAGGTCTGGACTTCGTCCAGGATGATGACACTACGGGCAATGTTGTGCAGCTTTCTGCAGCGAGAAGCGCTGGAACTGAACAAGGTTTCCAGAAACTGGACGCTGGTGGTGACGATCAACGGGGCTTCCCAGTTCTCGGTGGCGAGATTTGCCCGTTTTTCAATATCTGTTTCATTCCCGTTTTCCCGGTTTTGGGGATCATAACTGGAGTGGTGTTCAATAATATTCTCGTCACCTAATGCCTGTCGATACTCTTTGGCGTTTTGTTCGATAATACTTGTGTAAGGTATGACGACAATAACGCGGTGTAAACCGTGCGCGGCAGCATGTCTGAGTGCAAAGCTCATAGCCGAAAGCGTTTTTCCACCACCTGTCGGCACAATAAGGCTGAAAAGGCCGGGCAAATCCAACGCACGCAAACGGCACGCATTCAGTACATCGCGTCTGGCGCGGTTGACCTCACTGTCTTGAAGATGGAGTGGGATAGCCACTACCTTTTTCTCCAGGTGTTCATCAAGTTTCCGGTTCAATTCCAAGATGGCGCTGAATTGCGCACGGAGTTTTGCCTTTTCAGGTTCACCGAATTTTTCGGAGTCAAGCCGGTCCGCGTCTATTAAGCTGGAAAATAGAAAACGAGTCCACATCTCTCCGGAACGTTTAAGATGTGCTTGAACGGCAGCGGAGTTCACTTTGCTGGAGTTGGTAAGAAAGTCCGGTAATTCTGGCGTAGAGCGTTCAAGGATTTCCTCAGGAATAATTCCTGCTTCCTTGATAGCTTTCATTACTGGCGTATTTTCCGTTAGCCGCGACTTCAGTGGTTTGGGTTGGTGTGTACCGCCCTTGATCAGATCAGCTAATTCGCCATGATGACCCGCAATGGCGAACGCGAGCGGAAACCCGCTTTGCGGCATCCTTTCCATCGCACATACAGCGCCAAGCCCCGAATGTTCTACACTGATTTTTTCGCCATTCAGTCGTCGTTGAAAATCTTGCTGGTATTTCCCCAGGTCGTGCCATAGTCCGGCGAGATAACCCCAATCTGCGGAAGAAAAATCGGCTGCGAAACCTGCCGCTAATCCTGCTGCGTTTATCAGGTGTGTTTCGAGAGCCTGTTTTCGTTCGCCCGTGGCCTCATGAGCTATGCGAGCGTAATACGACTGTTTTATCAATGAACCGCTTTCTCCGTCGATGAGATTTTTTAGCATTATACTCCCCTGAATTGACATAGCAAGCACATCGCCATTAATTGTAAGCCAGTGACGGGCATTCCACTATTCTAACGCATGCTATAATACCATCGGCTTGTGACATATCAAGGCTAATCACCGGGGAGGTGAAAAAATGACATCAATCAACAGGCAGGACAATCGCCTTGTGAGGCTGGCAGCTATCGAGCATCTCCTTTACCAGAGCGGCGAAAAGGGGTTGAGGCTGGATGAACTGGCTGACTATTTGGATGTCAGCAGCCGGACGGTCCGCCGGGATCTGGACGCCATCGAGGCACAGCAGGTGTTTCCGATGTGGCGGGAGGGCGCGCAATGCGGCATCGTCAAGGGAAAGTACCTGCCGCCGATCCACTTTACCCTGCCGGAGGCGCTGAACCTCTTCCTGGCTACACGCCTCATGCTCAGTTACGCTAACCGGCACGACCCGGACGTGGTGGGTATTTTCAGCAAACTCAATTGCGCCATGCCATCGCCGTTCAAAGAGCAGATACAGAGTACCCTCAAGTGGATCAGGACGCTGCCGGATAATCCGCGGCTGGCCAGCACATTATCCCACCTGGCGGGGGCCTGGGCGCGGCAGAAGCGGGTACGGATCAGTTACCGTGCCATCGAGGCCGAGACTGCCGGGGAAAGGGTCATCGAAACTTACTTCATTCAGCCCGCGGCGCCGGGGCATTCGGCGTACGTCATCGGCTATTGCCAGAAGGCGAAAGCGATGCGCACCTTCAAGGTGGAGCGTATCGAAAACATTTTCGAACTGGATGAGACGTATGAAGTGCCGGCGGATTTCGACGCGAACAGATACCTGGCGGACGTGTTTGGCGTAACCGTGGGGGGCGAAGTGATGAAGGTGCGACTCAAGAGCCGGACCCAGGAGGCGGCCAGGCTGCTGTCCGAGACGATGTGGCATTCGTCGCAGGAGAACGAGGCAAGGGAGGACGGGGCTGTCATCGCCGGTTTTGAAGTGGTTGTCAGCAACGAGTTTGTTTCCTGGGTGCTGGGGTGGGGGGACAGGGTGGAGGTGCTGGAGCCGGAGGGGCTGCGGGAGAGTGTAAAGAGCACCGCGGAAGCTATGGCCGGGGTTTATGGATAGGGGCTAAGCTAACGCAATTCCGCCAGCACATTCGATATCCGGGGGTCTCCCGGCCGGACCGTGGAAGGAAAAAAGGTCCGAAAATACTCAGGAAGCAAAGACCGGCGCACAACGGATACAGTTCGGGTGGCGTTGCGGTAAGCCAATGAGGCGCTTTCGGCGAAACCTCGTCCGGTTAGCTCGAGGTGACCCATCTCGTCGAGAAAGACCACCTCACACCCGTTTTCTACCGCTTCCTCTATCGCCCGCCGGCCGAAGGCGAGTCCTGATTCGCTCAGAACGTACATCCCGACCCGCTCGCCGGAAAAGCCGGCCCGGTCGATAACCCGGCCCAACATGGCGGTCCGGCCGGTGCGGATATCGAGGACTTCATAGCCGGTTTTAACCCCGTCCTCAAACACCGCCAGCGACAGGATGCCGCCGGCCGATACACCGGCCCGGGCAAGCCGGGATACTTCGTCACGGCACCATGAAGTTTTTCCGGCGCCCACATCCCCGGTGACAAGGCAGTTCACCTAGCCTCCCAGGCCGAAAACCGGCGGGATAACCCAGCAAAATACGACCAGGGCGATCAGGGAAGCGTGATAGAACCGGGGATACAATGCGCTGATGCCGGAGAGCCTGGGAAGGCCGAACTTTCCGGCGGCATTGCCCAATACCAGCATTACCGAGCCGGCTAAGGCTACCGGCACGCCCGTGTCGACGATCGTCCCGATCTTAACCGCCAGATCCATGACCGGCCATTTGCCCATGCCCAGGGTGGAAGCGACGGCAGCGTACAAAACGATACCCAGGGCTCCAGCCAGGAATCCAGCCCCGATCCTGGCCGTAACGCGTGTTTCCATGGCACGGTGGAGGACGACGGCTGCGAGGGCGAAAGCCAGTGATTCAAGGAAGATGGCCGTCGCCGGATTGACCACATAGGCCGAAGTTACGGGCTGGCCGAAAATGAACGCGGAAAACGGCTTGAAGGAAGCGGCGATAAGACCCAGCGCCGGAACCAGCAACGGTCTCCTGGTGACCGACAGGAAAACGGCCATCAAAGAAATAGCCATGCCGCCCATGACAGCGCCCTTATGGGCAAAGTGAATGGTATGAAGGAACCCGCCCAGGGTCATCTCCATGAGTCCCCACACCGAACCGAATACGATGACGGCGAGTACCAGCGATAGTCCGGACCTTGCGCGGATTGAGGCAATATCCATGGCTTTCCCCCTTTTATTCCGGTATTAGATGACGACCTTTTCCAGTTTGACCTGGGTATCGTAGAAGACAGCGCTGCCGCCGACGGTATCGGTCAAGCAAGTATTTTTTAGATATGGATCAGTCCTCATCGCCGCATTGGCGTTGATACCTCTGGACCGCCGTTTTTCGCCTTTGATCACCTGCCCGTCAATCGTGATGTCCACGCCACCGTAGGCAAAATGACCGTGCCCCAGTGAGAAGGCGATGACGCCCGGTCTTATGCCCTGGATCACTTTCACTCCGCCGTTCATCGGCCACTCTTCACCATTTTTGAGATCCCAGACACCTTTCGGATTACTGGCCGAGGTCACCCTGACCACGTCGCCGTCCTTGAGTCCCAGCCGCTCGGCATCCGTGATGTTCACCAGGATGGAGTTTTCAGGGAGCAGCGGGTTCAGATAATAGTTTCCCGGCGTCGGCGGAGTCCGCGAGATTTCCCTGAAGGTGATCAGCCGCAGGTCGAAGCCCTGTTTCTCGTCTTCGAGCGGTTGGCCGAAAACGTCACGCCCCGATGTGATATAGGTAGCATGACCGATGATAGGCTGCCCGGTCTGGGAGTTTTTAACTTTAGCGGTCTTCTCCTGGAACATATTCAGCAACTTGCCATATTTATTGCCGACGGTCTGGTTTTCCAGGTAGCCTTGTGCCATCCCCTGGAATCGGCCCCCGCGGTTGAGCACGTAGACAACCTTGGGCCATAGTTCCTCACCGACCAGACCGCGCCAGCGGTCAGCATCGAAGACGCTTGGGGGCAAATGGCGCCGGGCTTTAAGGAAGATATTTATCTCCTCCTCATCTGCATCCGGCACCGAGTCCGAGCCGTCGGCTTTTTCACCAAAAGCAAGATTAGCGACCATTCTGATGTAGAGGTCATCTTGATGAGTGAGCGGCACACCCTGCCCGAGTCCATCCGGGCCGAAAGCGGGCAATCCGATCTTTTCCGCCAAACCCAGAAGTAATGCTTCCATAGACAGCGGAATCTGGCGGCCATAGACCGTTACCGTGTCCTCAAGAGGTGCGATGGTCGGCTGGCGCAAAGGCTGGGACTTGAAGGCGATGGTGGGGTGGCTGCCGGCAAATTCCCATCGTTCCAGGTTGGTAACGTCCGGGAAGATATAATCGGCATACATCGAGGTCTCGCCAACAACGATGTCGGATGTGACCATCAAGGGTATTTTAGATGTATCCGACAAAATTTCGATGATAGTGTGACCGGCCGGCATGACATAAACCGGCGACCCCATTTGCAAGAATAGCGCCTTGATAGGATAAGGATAGCCATCCGCCGCCGATGGGAAAACCTCTTGGTAAATATCCTCCGAAAGCGGGAACCAATTGCGCCGGGCGGGATAATTATCTCTCTGGAACAGGGTCGTGTCCTCGTAATTGTGGCCGTGACGGACCAGATTGACGCCGAAGGGGACGAGAGCCCCCGGCTTCATCTGGGCCATTTTGAACGGACCGCCGGCCTGACCGCCGGAGATATCGTAAACGGCCGCCTTGGTCATGCCGCCCTGCCAATCGTAGTTGCCGATGAGCATATTCAGGCTCCACCAGGCCTCGGCATTGTAGAAGCCGTTGGTGTGCTGGCTGACGCCGCGGTGAACGTCGGCGGCAGCTTTCTTACCATGGCTGGTGAATTCCCGGGCCAGTTCTTCCAGATCGGTTGCCTTGACGCCGCAGATATCTGCCCATTCCTCATTGGTATGGGACGACGCTTCCTCCCAGAGGATCTGCAGGCTGGTCTTGATATGGTAGCCTTCGACAACCGTATCCACCAGGAGATCTCCTTCAGCGGGATCACTGGTGGAGTTGGGGTCGAAGGCAGATGGGCGTCCGTCGCGCATGACCAGCGGCGGATCGAAGGTGAAAGGCTCATGGCTGATACCGAGGTCGGAGGCTCTCAGCAGCCGCTCGGCCCGGCCGTTGTCATCGATCTTGACCAGCCAGGCGGCATTGCTCCAGGTGGGTTCGCCATCGGCTGAGGCGGCGGCTTTATTGGCATTGGTCAAATATTTTTTATCATGGCGTCCGTTTTCAATAATCCAGCGGATGAGGCTCAGAGCCAACGCAGCCTCGGTCCCAGGCATGGCCGGCAGCCACTTCCAGGCCTTGGAGGCCGCCTTGGAAAAACGAGGGTCTACTACGGCGTATTTGAGGCGGCCGCTGCCCAATCCATCGGTAATGCGCATCGAGCGGCTGGTCGGTCCAAAGTTGGCCTCGAAAGGTGAAGCTCCGGTGAAAATGACGAACTCGCTTTTGCCGACATCAGCCATCCAGAAGAATTTCTGGCCGCCGCTGAAGCCCCCGGTCTTCGGGTCGAATTGTTCGCTGATCGCCTTGGTTGATTGGAACAGGCTGCCCTGACAGACAGTAGTGTGCCCGTGAACGTTTTCGGAACCCATACCGTCATGGGTGAATCGTTTGATGAAATCCGCCCGGCCGCCCTGGACCCGCCCGTACATGAATGTGAACTGGTTGTTCTTCGGCCCAAGATCCGGGTAGTCAGGGTCTATCATCTTGTCGAGATGGTCGCGGTATTGTTCTTTGAAGGTGCTGACCCGTTCGCGTTTTTTCGCTTCGTCTTTCTCACCCCAGATAGCTGCTACATCGCTTTTCATTGCCTTCATCAGTGCCGGGTCCCGAATTGCACAGATATCCTTGAGTCCTTCGACCACCCGGTTCTCTTCACCGGGCACATGACTGAAAAGCCTGCCGCCATCGGCGATCTCCGCAATGGCTTGATCGAAAGGAATGGTCTTCCACTTGTTAGATCCTCTGGGGCCGTCGCGCTTGACCACCTTGACCAGGCGGTACGGGTCGTAAGTCGTTTGGGCGCCAGAATGCCCTTTAGGACAGATGCTGGCATCGATTGAAGCGGTAGTCGTTACCGGTGTCTGATAGTCCAGATGGGGCATCATATTCCACGGGCTGTAGGGGTTGCCGTCGATCTTGGCAATAACCCCGTCGATCAGCTTGACCTTGATACCGCATTGAGTGGCGCATTGCTGGCAGGTGCTGTAAATGATGTTTTCAGGTTGCGCCAGTTCGTAGGCGTCATCACCGCCGGACCGCCTGGTGTTGGGCCCTACGCCGCAACCGGCCAGTACCGCGGTACCCCCGAGCAGTGCGGAGATCTTGATGAAATCCCCACGTGTGATACCTTCTTTCCCGGTGACATGTGATATATTGGAATTCATCATGAGTTTTCCTCGTTTCCTATGGTGATCGGGATCAAGCGCAATTTGCTGGCGGCGATGTAGAAGGCCAGGACTGCCAGGGCGGCGATGCCCGCCGACAGGGCCCATTCGGGCAAGGTGGGCACATAGCTGGCGACATGCCTGGAGTCGACGATGCCGCTGGTCAGGAATTCGTTGCCGGCTACAGCCTGAGCCGGAATGATGAAGTTCAAGCGGGCGATAGCCGTGCCCAGGAGCACCAAACCGCCAGCGGTGACCCCCCACACCGGCTTTTTGGCCAGGCCTGGCCGGAGGAGCACCATGGACAGGATGCCGATTGGTACAACAACCCCCAAACCGATCTGAAATATCCAGAAACCGTACCAGTATTGGCCGAACATGATGTACTCGGCGGCCGCCACATTGGCCGGAGATGTATCATAGGCGCCGACGAACAGCACTGAGCCGATGATATAGATAATGGCCAGTAAGAGGGAGATGGTCAGTATGGCCATCGTTCTGGCCGCGCGGGGGTATCCCAGGCTTTTCTTGTTGCCGAACAGGGCAACGATGACCCGGGACAAGGCCAATCCGGCTGACATACCAAAGATGGGGAACAGTACCGGGAACAGGCTTACGTTCCAGAACGAATGGGACGATTGTGTGCTGAGGGTAAAGCCTACCGCGCCGCTGGCCACCACGGCCACCGGAAACCCCAGGACCATCAGCGTCTTCACCAGTGGCTCCCGGCGCACCGGCAGCCATTTTTGAGGGGCGAAAAGGGCGATAAGTATGCCGACGGTAGCCAGGGCGATAGCGGTATAGATCCACACCGACCAGGCCAGGACGGATTGAAAATTGGGATAAAGGAATACGTTCAGCACCCGTTCCGGACGGCCTTCGTTGGCCAGGATATGGGTCAAGCCGGCCGCCAGGGAGGCAAACGAGGCCAGCATGAAGATCTTGCCGGTGCCGGCGAAAGCCTTGACCTTGAAAAGCAGGTCGAGGGACGCCATGAAGAACATGCCAGCCGCGGTGCTGGCGAAGAAGACGTAGAGTGCCATCCACAGGCCCCAGACAACGAAGCTGCCCAGACCGAGAGCCTGCTGACCTTGGGTCAGAAAGATATAAAAGCCCCAGGCGCCCACAGCCAGGGAAAGGATGAGGATTGCCAGCGCTACTTTCTTGAATAACATGGGTCCTTATGCCTCCTTTCTAGAATAAGTAATGAACCGAGGGCTTAGTCCCCAGTTCGGGCTTCAACTGGATGATTCCCGGGTCAGCTAAAAGCTCCGAGACCAGGCCGTCCGGGTCGTTGCTATCGCCGAAAGTGTTCACCCGGCCGATGCAGGTGGTGACGCAGGCCGGAAGCATGCCGTTTTCCAGACGATGCAGGCAGAAGTGGCATTTCCGGGCGTTGCCAATGGGAGAATCCCTCTTTTCACTGCGCTCGCGTTTGGTGGCATACTCGAAATTGGCAGCCTGCTCCCAAACTGCCGCCTGCTCCTTTCCTACGATCAAGCCTGGAACATCGGGCGTGCCACGCAGGTAATCGTCTCCATAATCCATGACCCTGGCGGTGTAGGGACAGGACACGATACAAAAACGGCAGCCGATACAGCGGTCGTAGTCGATGACCACTATTCCGTCGGCTTGTTTGTAAGTGGCTCCTACCGGGCAGACCTTGGTGCAGGGCGGATTGTCGCAGTGCATGCAGGGCCGGGGGGTAAAGCGACGGGAGAGATTGGGGTAACTGCCGGTCTCCTCGTCCATGACGAAACGATAGACAACACCGGAAGGCAACTTGTTTTCGGAGATGCATGCTTCGGTACATGCGTGGCAACCTATACATTTCCTGAGGTTGATGACCATGCTCCAGTGCCGCTCTTCCATCGGCCTGGTCATGGCGCGGCGGACTTCATTCTGCATTCGAATGAGAACATCCTGTTGTTGGGAACCAGAAAATATCGTGTCGATGGGGAATTGTTTGATCTCGGCCGGTGGACCGACCGCAGCCGTGATTCTTTGTGTCCGATCACTGACTTCCGCGACGGCGGCCAAAGCCAAGGCAGCTCCGGCAAGTTTTAAGAATTCACGACGTTTTGGGTTTGCTTCACTGAAGGTTGTTCCCTGTTCCCCGTTTTCTGTCATCGCTTCCTCCTACCGGATCTGAGCTTATTTTGACGGGTTTTTGATGAGGCGCTTCATAAGCGCTATTGACTGGAAAGGACTAGTACTAGGACACAAGTATTAGTCCTTTTTAAACTACACCCGTTCCGCACCGGGGTCAAGTGACCTTAAAGCTACAAAACGGTTGCATTGCTTAACGATATGGGCGACAACTTTTCCGTTGCGGGCAGATAAAGAAACCGGAATCACATAACCGGCAACGAACGGAAAGCCAATAAAAAACCCTCGTGCCTGACGGAGGTTGTTCCAGAAATAACAAACTATATCGGGATAATCATGATAATCATGGCAGGTGAAAGCGTCCGATTGGGGCGCTCCGGCTGAGGATGACGGGTTTTAGTATGGGAAAGTGACCGCCCTCCCGAGGGCGTGGTATAATTAGACTTTATGACTCATTGATTCGGACCCAACCTCTGCATTCACTCATTTATCCTGCTCCGGCACGGTCATTTATTCATAGAAATATTCAGACATGAGGTCTAACGATGAGTTCCATAGTTCAAGATAATTTACAGGTCAATCCCGAAGCATTTCTTAAAGAGGTGGCGCGGAGGCGTACCTTTGCTATCATCTCCCATCCCGACGCCGGCAAGACCACGTTGACTGAAAAATTCCTGCTTTACGCCGGGGCGGTGGAGCTGGCGGGGTCGGTGCGGGCGCGGGCCAACCAACAGCATACGGCTTCCGACTGGATGAGCATGGAGAAACAACGCGGCATATCCATTTCCGCGACGGCGCTGGAGATGGAGTACCAGGGGTACCACATCAACCTGCTGGATACGCCGGGCCACCAGGACTTCAGCGAGGATACTTACCGCACGCTGATGGCCGTGGACAGCGCGGTCATGGTGCTGGACAGCGGCAAGGGCATAGAGCCACAAACGGAGAAACTGTTCAAGGTCTGCCGGTTGCGGGGCATACCGATACTGACTTTCATCAATAAGATGGATCATCCCGGGCGCGACCCGCTGGAGCTGCTCGACGAGATAGAGCGGATGCTGGGGATAACGGCGGTGCCGATGAACTGGCCGGTGGGCGAGGCGCCCTCTTTCCAGGGGGTGTATGACCTGCGCGGCAATCAGATGCTGCGTTTCCAACGGACGGAGCATAACAAGTTCCGCGCTCCGGTGCAGGTGTCCGGCATCGATGATCCCGCGCTGCCGGAACTGCTGGGCATACCGGCGCACCGGAAACTGGTGGAAGATACGGATCTGCTGGCCGGGGCGGTTTGCGAGTTCGACCGAGAGCGCTTTTTATCCGGCACGATGACTCCGGTGTTCTTCGGCAGCGCGCTCAACAACTTCGGCGTGGCGGCCTTCCTGGACGCCGTGCTGGAACTGGCGCCGCCGCCGTCGGTGAGGGAAACCGAGCAGGGCGTCATCGATCCAAAAAGCGACGTATTCCGGGGTTTTATCTTCAAACTACAAGCCAACATCGACCCGCGCCACCGCGACCGGATGGCGTTTATGCGGGTCTGCTCCGGCCGTTTTGAGAAGGACATGCAGGTCCTGAATCCCCGGCTGAAACAGACCATCAGGCTGTCGCGGGCGTTCCGGCTGTTCGGCCGGGAGCGGGAACCGGTCGAAGAGGCCTTTCCCGGCGACGTCATCGGCATCATCAGCCCCGGGCTGCTGACTATTGGGGATACGGTCACCAACGGCAAGCCGATCGAGTTCGCCAGGGTGCCGATCTTCCCGCCGGAACATTTCGGGACGATGTACAACCCCGACGTCAGCCGCTACAAGCAGTTCAACAAGGGTCTGGAGCAACTGGAGGAGGAAGGTGCGATTCAGGTGTTCTACGCCGATGACGCCATGCGCCGGGAGCCGATAGTGGCGGCGGTGGGTGAACTCCAGTTCGACGTGGTATTGGCCCGGCTGCAGGACGAATACGGGGTTACTGCGCAGATCTCCCGGCTGGGTTTTACCGGCGCCAGGTGGGTCAAGGCCGCCGGCGCGGCGGCGGAGAAACTATCTCTATCCCGCAATATGCGCCGGTGCCGGGACCGTCACGGCAACCCGGTGGTGCTGTTCTCCACCCAGTGGGAACTGGATTACTGCCAACGGGAGAACCCCGGGGTTACGCTGGCTGAGATAAGCTAATTTACAGGGACGCCACGATGAAAATGTTGGGTATTTCATAGCTGTACGACTCGGCGATGATCGTGGCGGGCGGGTCTGAGACCCGCCCCTACCTTCCAAACAACAAGAAGGACCGCTTTTCAGGCGGTCCTTCGGTGTTTAAGCGCGGTTATGACTATGGGATGTTGGTGAGAAGAGAAGCTGCCTCGTCGATCGGGACGAAGAGATAGATGCCGTCCGCTTCCGCCAGCGAGGCGAGGCCGACCAGGTCACCGTCCATGGTGAACAGACCGCCGCCGCCGCTGCCGCCGGCGATGGATGCGTCGGTCTGGATGAAGTGGAAATCCGCGGCGGTGCGCAGTGAAGAGACGATGCCGGCTGTGAAGGTGGCTGGGCCGGGGATCTCAGGCGTCAGAGGGTAAGCGGCGGCCACAACCGCCTGACCGGCCAGCAGGGTGTTCATGGAGCCCAGGTCGGCGGCGGGAAAATTGGTACGGGTGGTGGTCATTTTGAGCAGCGCCAGGTTGGCGGTGGTATCCGAGGCAACCATGGTAGCGGCAAACTCCTCGCCGGTATTCAAGGTAACGGTAATGGAATTAGCCCCGTTTACCGCATGGAGGACGGTCAGCACGTAGCCGCTCGAACTGATGATAACGCCGGAGTTGTAACCCCGGAGACCGGGGCCAGGAGCGGTGAGCCGGACGACGACCGGGTCTGCGGCGGCGATGAGCGGGCCATACTTGGCGGTAATGGCGGATGAACCGCCGTTTCCAAGCTGTGAAGCGGTGACTTGCAACGCGGCCAGGGCAGCGGCGGCCTGGGCCTGTTCCGCTGCCAATGCACCGATGCCATTATCGAGAGCGGTATTGGAAGATTCGAGGGCGGCGATAGCCGCCAGGTCTAGCTCTGTTTGATCTTCGGCGTTCAGACGCAGGGCGGCGATGGCGCCGTTGCCCAGGAGCAGAACGGCTACCAGTATTATAGTTAACGAATTATTCATCATCGATTTCTCCGGCTTTCAGGTTCCCGATGTTATTGGGACAGGGCGCCCTGGATGAGGGACTGAACGGCGTCGATGGGCACGGCGGTGTTGATGCCGGTGGCGAAACCGTAGGACGGTATGCCGATCAGTTCACCGTTCATGTTGAATAGGCCACCGCCGCTGTTGCCGGGATTGATGTCGGCGTCGAACTGGATATAGTCCATCCTGAAATTGGGATTTTCAGTATTGGAGGAGATCATGTTGCGAATGGCTGAAACGATGCCAGTGTTGAACGTGGCTGGACCGGGCAGTTCGTCACCCAGCGGGTAGCCGCAGGTGATGATCTCCTCACCGAGGATGACCGCCGCGGACGAGCCCATTTTAGCTGCCGGCAGGTCCGTCCGGGTAGTGGTTATCTTGAGGACGGCGGCATCCATATCGGCGCTACTGGTCAGCAGGGTGGCCGAGAAGCGTTCGCCGGTCATCAGGGTGACATTGATTGAGGTGGCTCCGTCCACGACGTGCTGATTGGTCAGGACATAGCCGTCAGCGCGGATTATGGTGCCGGAACCTGTGCCGCCGCCGAAACGGCTGAAGACCTCGACGTAAACCGTCGATGGTTCGATCTGGGCGGCCAGCTTGGTGAAATCGGTTCCCGATACGACAGGGACGGCGGCGATCTGGGAAACCTGCTGTTGCAGCGCGGTTATCTCCACCAGCAGCGCAGCGGCGTCCGATTGCTGCTCGGCGAGGGATGCTTCCAAAGAAGTGTTCCGGGTTTGGAGCGCCGATAACTCGGCCGCGGTGTCCTGAGAACCGGAGTTGGAATCCAGGAGCAGGGCGCCGTTGGCAATGGTGCCTGCACTTAAAAGGACGATAAGGATCGTCATCAACCAGCGTTTCATGTCGGTCTCCTCTGTTTCAAATGTTTGGTCGGTCCTTCGATATTACCGTAGCGGCGCGTGCACGTCAAAGAGGGCACACCGCGACTATGATGTCCATCATTTATTATGGCAGAAAAATGTGAAGGAATTATGGAGGGAGACCGCTGGATTTCGAGGGCCACAACATGGGCGACGGGGCGGGCCGACTTCAGGTCGGCCCTTACAGAGGACGATTGGGGTGATGCTTAGCCGTTGAGGAGTTCCTGTTCCTTTTCCTTGCCCAGCGCGTCGGCTTTGGCGGTGTAGGCGTCGGTGAGTTTTTGCAACTGGTCCTGGGCGCGTTTGCTCTCGTCCTGGGAGAGTTCCTTGTCTTTTTCCAGCTTCTTGATCTGCTCCTGGGCGTCGCGCCGCAGGTTGCGGATGGCGATCTTGTCCTCTTCCACGCGCTTGTGTACCATTTTGGTGAGGTCAACGCGACGTTCCTGGGAGAGGGGGGGGATGGACAGGCGGATGACCTGGCCGTCGTTGGACGGGGTCAGACCGAGGTCCGACTTCATGATGGCCTTCTCGATCGGGCCCATCATCGACCGGTCCCAGGGCTGGATGGTCAGCAGCCGGGCTTCCGGCACACCGATGTTGGCCAGGTGATGGACTGGCGTCGGCGTACCGGCGTAGTCTACCCGCACATGCTCGATGAGGGCGGCGGAGGCGCGGCCGGTGCGGATGGCGCCCAGTTCCCGGTGCAATACGTCGATGGAGACGTTCATCTTTTTTTCGGTTTGCTGCATGATTTCGTTGACGGTTGTCATGATATGTTCTCACTTGAAATTAATGTACCGACCGCCTCGCCGGCGACGGCGCGTTCCAGATTGCCGGGGGCGGTCATGTCGAAGACGATGATCGGCAATTTGTTTTCCAGGCACAGCGACAACGCGGTGGCGTCCATCACCTTGAGACGCTTGTTGAGGGCCTCAAGGTGGGTCAGCCGATCGAACCTGACGGCGTCCTTGTGCTTCAAAGGGTCGGCGGAATATACGCCGTCCACCCGGTTCTTGGCCATGAGGAGCACCTGGGCCTCGATCTCGATGGCGCGCAGGGCGGCGGCGGTGTCGGTGGTCATATAGGGGTTGCCTGTACCGCCGGCGAAGATGACGACGCGGCCTTTTTCCAGGTGGCGGATGGCACGGCGGCGGATGAACGGCTCGGCTACCTGCTGCACGGTAATGGCCGACTGGGTGCGGGTATGGACGCCTTCCTTTTCCAGCATGTCCTGGAGGGCCAGGGCATTGATGACGGTGGCCAACATGCCGGCGTAATCGGCGGTGACGCGGTCGACACCTTCCCTGGCCACGGTGGCGCCGCGCCAGATGTTGCCGGCGCCGACGACGATGGACACCTGGACGCCCAACTGGGTCAGGGCTTTGATCTGCCGGACGATGGCACGAACGGTGGGGATGTCGATGATGCCGCTGCCGTCACCGGCGAAGGCTTCACCGGATAGCTTCAGGAGCACCCGGGAGTATTTTAATTCGGTCAATTCGGCTACCCCCGCATCAGTATCGAGTCATGAGTCGCGAGTCTTGAGTCCCCCGCCCTAACCACGACCCGAGACTCGTGACGTGGCGTTAGCCGCCCAGTTCGAAGCGGACAAACCGCTTCAAGCGGATGTTCTCACCGGTCCGGGCTATAACCTCGGTGATGAGGTCGTTGATCGACTTGGACGGTTCCTTGATGAAGGGCTGTAGCAGCAGGCAGGCGCTGTTGGCTTCTACTTCACAATCCGCCGGGCGATCGGCTTCGGACAGGTATATGGGACACATGGCCGCGACCTGCATGGCCACGTCATGCGCCAGACGTTTAAACTCATCGGTGCGGGCGACGAAATCGGTCTCGCAATTTAGCTCGATCAGGGCGCCGACCCGGCCGCCGGTGTGAATGTAGGACTCCACCAGACCCTGACCGGTAACGCGATCAGCTTTCTTAGCCGCCTTGAGAAAGCCCTTGGCTTGGAGGGCCTCGAAAGCCTTGTCGATGTTGCCTTCGGACTCGATAAGGGCGTTGCGGCAGTCCATGACGCCGGCGCCGCATTTTTCCCGCAGTTCTTTAATGGTTTCAGCAGATACTTGCAATGTATTAAACCTCGATGTCGATATTAGAAAATAAGCTAGGCCGCGAACTCGATGTCGGCGGCGCGTTTTTCGTCCAGTTCCTTATTGGCGGCGGTGGTATCCACCTGCTCCACTTCGATCTTGGAAAGTCCGGCCCGGACGGCGAGCATGGTGTCGGCTACTTTGCCGATAACGAGCTTGATAGCGCGCATGGCGTCATCGTTGGCGGGGATCGGATAGTCGATGCCTACCGGGCTGCAGTTGGTGTCGACCATAGCCACCACGGGGATACCCATGCGCTGGGCTTCGGCCAGGGCGATCTTCTCTTTGGTGGGATCGACGATAAAGATAACGTCCGGCAACGAGGTCATTTCCTTGAAGCCACCCATCATCTTGTTGAGGCGGGCCATTTCATCGGCCAGTTTGAGCTGCTCTTTCTTGGGCAGGCGGGCCAGTTCGCCGCGAGCGTGCTGGTCTTCCAGGCGGACCAGATAATCGATGCGGTTCTGGATCGCGGCGAAGTTGGTCAGGATACCGCCGATCCAGCGCTGGTTGATGTAATACATGCCGCCGCGTTTGGATTCCTCGGCGACGATCTCCTGTGCCTGTTTCTTGGTGCCGACGACCAATATCTTGCCGCCCTCGGATGCGATGTTCTCGATAAAATCAAGCGCTTTGTCCAGCATCACGACAGTCTTGTCGAGATCGATGATATGGATGTCGTTGCGCTTGGTGAAGATGTATTTCTTCATCTTGGGGTGCCAGCGGCTGGTCTGATGGCCGAAATGGGCCCCGGATTCCAGCAGCTCTTTGATATTGGTGGTTGTGATCGGCAAGTGGTTTTCCTCCTAAGTTAAAGCACGCGTATTCAGCCAATAAGTATAACACAGCAGTATATCACAACGCTAAAGGGCGGGCAACGGTGTTGCGGGGACTTCCGGCGGGTGATTCAGGGTGCCTGAATTCGACGCGGTTTCCCGAACTATTCCTGCCGTACGATAAGGAGAGGCAGGTCGCCCGCCAGCAGCAGTTTATGGGTGACGGACTTCACGCCCCAGGTAGACACGCGTGAGGTGGTGGCCATGACCACCATGTCCGCCGCCAGGACGCGGGCGGCGGCGCTGATAAGTTTGGCGCCGTCGCTGCCGACATCGACACGGGTATCGACGTCCAGTCCCTGATCCCTCATTTTCCAGGCCAGTGTCTCCAGGTATTCACCGGTCTTTTCCTGAGCGGCGAGCGAACCTTTGATATCGTAAAGACCGCGATCACCGACCAGGTCGGACTCCGGTTCCGAATGCACCAATTCTTTTACCATGCTGAAGAGGGTGATCACGGCGTCACTGGCGGCGGCCAGGGCGGCTGCGGGGGCTAAGGCCTGTTCGGAACCCGGCGTGCCGTCAAGCGGGACAAGTATCTGGGAAAACAGGGGTTTACCCGGGGCGACAGCCCGCGGCGGTACCAGCATCGAGGGACAGCCGATGACCCGGAAAACATCATCGGCGACGGAGTTGGGCCGCGCAGCCGATGCATTGAGCCCGCCGCTGACCATGATGACCAGATCTATGCCGTTCTGCTCCACATAATCGTGAATTACCGGAGCCAGTTCACCAAATTGGGTCACGGCGGTTACGCAGGGTGATTGCCCCTCACCGGCACTGGAAAGGAAACCTTCCGCAACCAACTCAGCCCGTTTTTCCAGGTAAAGCCGGTGCATGGTATGGTTCAGGTTGTGGCTCTCATCACAGGCATGTATGAGGACGAGTTCAGAACCCAGCCGCCGGGCCAGGGCTTCACCGTAGGGGATGACGGATTCCGCCATGTCCGAGCCGTCAAGAGGCAGCAGAATCTTATTGAACATCTCGATTATCTCCTAACGCCAAGGATAGTGACAGAATATCTTTTGGTGCCGCCGCTGTCAATATCGGTAATGGGACGTGATCGGACCCCGAAGGTTTGAAACGCACCGGATGAGGTGCTAGACTCTTGACTTATTATGATAACTATCGGCATTACCGGCGGTATCGGCAGCGGCAAGAGTACCGTCGGCGCGATGCTTAAAGACCTTGGCGCGGCGTTTATCGACGCCGATAAGGTCGGCCACAGGTTGTTCCGGGAAGATTCGTCATTAAAGCGATCTATCGTCGAATCCTTCGGCGACCGGATCCTTACTCCGGAGCAGGATATCGACCGCCGACATCTGGCCGCGGTTGTTTTCAAAGATCCGGCGGCGCTGGCTAAGCTGAATTCCATAATGCACCCGGCCATCAGCTGCGCGGTGGGAGAAGAAGTAGCGGCGCTCAGAGCCCAGGGGTACGGGGTAGTGGTGATCGAAGCGCCTCTGTTGGTGGAAGCCGGCTGGACCAAACAGACAGATGTCATCTGGCTGACGGTGGCTCCGGCGGCGGTTGTGTTGAAGCGGCTGATCGAGAAAATGGGATACACCGAAGTCGAAGCCCAGGCACGCATCGCTTCCCAGATCTCAAACGAGGAACGACGTCAGTATGCCTCGGTGGTCATCGACACCGACGTTCCCTTCGACGAACTGCGGGCACGGGTGGGGGAGTTGTGGCGGGGACTGAGCAAAGGACTAAATCCTAATTTCTAAGTACTAAAAAATTCTAAATCCCAAATACCATAATGATAGGAACGGGGATAGCGGGCGAGCGAGGTGTGCCTCCCCCCTACGGGATTGGTGAACTATTCGGTTGTCAGTAAATAGGCAGTATTCAGTAGCCAGCCGTACTCTTTGATCACGGCGACAATAATATCTGAGACAGATTGTCTCTATTAAATATCTCATCCCCGGAAACCCATTTATGTTCCAGCAGCAGATATGATAATACTTCCCACTGGTACTGTTGACCGCTGGTAGGCATGGTGGAGATTTTTAAGAGTAGCTGTTGCGCGTTTTGGTATGAAGATAAGGTTGCCGAACTGGTAGGTCCGGTAGATAAAGAATTACCGTGGCAATTGAAGCAATTGTTGTTATAAGACAATTTCCCTTTTAGTGCCAACTCACTGAAGGTAGCCACTATAGGTGTACTTGTGGTACCAGGTGTGGTCACCATAGCAATAATCTGGTTAAAGTCCTGTTGAGAAAGATGCTGTGGCTGGTATATTACACCTTGCTCTTTTAATTTAGCGGTAAATATGCCCAAATGATTTTCGGAACCTTCCGTTAATTTATTAAGAGCTGACCCGATATCATATTTATCCGTTTTTGCGGTGATTTCCGCAATATCTATGATATCCAATTCCTCAATCTCTGCCGCAGTAGACAGCGCAGTGATCTCTGAGGATGAACCACGTTCGATTAGGTCATTGTACATTTGCTGCAGGGCATTGGTAGTGAATTCACCCCTGCCTTTACTGGCTGCCGGGTTAGCCAGGTTATATTTATCAGTGAGTTCCTTCATGATGTCCATATGGGACTGTTCACTGCCACTGATGACATTCAGGACAGAAGAACCCCATTTGTCGTAGAAGTTTTGGTAGACGTCTCTGGCTAATTTTTCCAACTCATAGATATAAAGAATTCCTTCTTTATCAGCGTCCGTTAATGTTGGGGTTGTGGTTGGAGAAACGTTGCCATTGTTTGTTGCCTGGGAACACGCTGACAATACCAACATAGAAATTAACGCGATAACCAACAGAAGATAACTGATTCGTTTTAACATAACAGAACCTCCCACCAATGATATTATACTCCGGAAGTCAGATAGTAGTTAGTCGTAGCCAGCGGGGGAAATTTCAAATCTTAAATACCAAATCCCAAACAATATTTAAACCCAATATAAAATAACCAAAACGAGATACCAAGAGTGCTTTGTCACTTCACTCCTCGCGATGATGTGACAGCGGTATTGGATTATTTTAATATAGGACAGCAGTGCTTAGGATTTCCGACGGTTAACGGCAAGGTAGCCAAGGCCGTCCCGCAGGTGCAGCGGTTTGAAACCGAAGTCTTTCTCCACCGCGTCAGGATCGGTCACATTCGGGATTTCCATGGACTTGAACTCCACCATAGTTACCGGCGGGTTGCGGAGGATGGCATCCATGACGGCTACACCTGGCCGCATCAGCCACTTTGGTACGTGGATTTTGCTCTTCTTTACACCCATCGCCCGTAATATCTCATCGATCAGCGCATCGTAAGTCACGATCTCCGGCCCGCCGATCTGGCAGGTCTCGCCACGTTTTTCTCCGGCCACCAGCTTCATGACGCAGGTCACCACGTCGCCTACCCATATCGGTTGCAGCCTGGTTTTGCCGTCGCCGGCGATGGGTACGATGAACGGCACCATGCGGATGGAGCGGAGCAGGGAGACGATGAAGCCGGCGCCCTGGCCGAACATGACCGAGGGCTGGAGCATTGAGAAATCCAATCCGCTGTTCCTGACCGCCTCCATGCCCAGCCATTTCGAGTGGAGATATTTGTATGCGGGGTCGGGGGTGGCGCCCAAAGCACCCATGTGGATAAAGCGCTTCACCCCGGCGCTTTTGGCGGCGTTGAGCACGTTCTGTGTGCCTTCCACGTTCACCTTGTGGAACGTGTTTCGCCCGGACTCCCGGATGACGGCCACCAGGTGGACGACGGTATCGACGCCGTCCATGGCGGCGCGCAGGCTGTCCGGGTCGGCGACGTTGCCGACGGCAAGCTCACAGCCGGGGGCTTTGATACGGGCGCCCTCCGCCTCGTTAGTGATCAGGCAACGCAGCTTGTGGCCATCCTTCTGCAACCGGGGAATCAGATGGCTGGCTACAAAGCCGCTGGCACCAGTGATAAGTATCATCGCTGTCCTCCTAAAGCAGAATCGATTTAAGTATAGCGCGAAAAAGATGGATGGGATAGGGGGTAGGGACGATAATGCCGATATGGGATCTAGTAGCGCTCGATTTTCGCGATAAAGCGTAATAGGAATGACGCTTGAAGTGATATAATCGAAATCGAAAGGAACCAGCCATGCATCCAGCTCTTCTTTGGGAAAAGTTGCCGGAAAATCGGGTTAAGTGCCACACCTGCCAGTGGTATTGTGAGATCAACGACGGCAAGTCGGGCGTCTGCCGCATGTATAAGAATGAAGGCGGGGAGCTTTTTAACCTCAATTATGCCAGGATTTCCTCGATAGCCGTCGATCCGATCGAAAAGAAACCTTTGTACCACTTCCATCCCGGCACCACGGTCTTCTCCCTCGGCAGTTGGGGCTGCAACTTCCACTGCAAAGGCTGCCAGAACTGGGAGATCGCCTGCCCGGAAACGGATGAGGGATTGCAGCAATCCCGCGAGATAATGCCCGCCCAGGCAGTGGGCACGGCTGAGAATTCAGGCTGCGCCGGCATTGCCTGGACCTATAACGAGCCTTCGATCTGGCTGGAATACACCCTGGAATCGGCGAAACTGGCCAAAGAGAAGGGGCTTTATACCGTCTATGTCACCAACGGATACGCGTCCCATGAACACCTCGATGCCATCGGGCCGTACCTCGACGCCTGGCGGGTGGACGTCAAGGGTTTCCGCGACGATACTTATAAGAAGATCGGGCGCATTCCGCACTTCGAAGGCATCCTCAGCATGGCCGAACGGGCTAAGGACAAATGGGGCATGCACGTGGAGGTGGTGACCAACGTCATCCCCGGCGTCAACGATGACGATGCCCAGATTTCCGGCATCGCCGACTGGATAGCCCGGAAGCTGGGAAAAGACACCCCCTGGCACATCACCCGTTTCCACCCTCACCGGCAGATGCGGGACTATCCGGCCACCTCGATGGAAACGCTGGAACACGCCTGGGAACACGGCAAAGCGGCGGGTTTGAAGTTCGTCTACCTGGGCAACGTGCCGGGCGACGGGCGCTCGAACACTGTCTGCTATCAGTGCGGTAAAACGGCGGTGGAGCGATCTGGTTTCAGTGCCAGAGTCACCGGACTCGATGTAGGCAAGTGTAAGTATTGCGGTGCGGAGTTAAACTTTCGAGTTTAACTATGACCAAGACACAAGATACAATAACCAATAACCAAGCCAATTCTAATAGCCAATTCAAAATAATCTAACATGTTTGGAATTTGTCTCTTGGTTATTGGTGATTGCGAGCAAGGAGCGAGACTATGGCTATGATACGGCATCCCATCGCCTCCGGGAGATTTTATCCCGGGACCGCTGAAAGTCTTAGAGCTCTTATCGAATCGTTCGTCGAGAGGGTGGAGGATAAGATCGATGCTGCGGGTATTATCTCGCCTCACGCCGGGTATATTTATTCCGGGGGTGTGGCGGCTTCGGTCATCGCTCGTATCGAACCGGCGGATACCTATGTTCTGATCGGCCCCAATCATACCGGCATGGGCAAACCGTTCTCCATCATGACCGTCGGTTCATGGGAGACACCGCTGGGGGAGGTGCCTATCGATTCAGCACTGGCACAGAATATCCTGGCTACCTCCAAGTATCTTCAGGAGGACCGCACCGCTCATCAAGGTGAGCATTCCATCGAAGTCCAACTGCCGCTACTGCAATATTTCAAACCCGATCTCAAGATCGTACCCATCGTTTTAGCGGTGGCTACTCTGGAAGTCTACCGGGAGATCGCGCGCAGCATCGCCCAGGCGATCAAGGAATCGCCGGGAAAGAAAATAGTCATCGTGGCTTCGTCGGATATGAGCCATTACGAACCCCAGGAGACGGCGGCGGCCAAGGATAAACGGGCCATAGAGGTGATCCTGCAGATGGACGAGGCTGCTCTTCTCGATAGGGTGGTAAAAGAACGCATCTCCATGTGCGGCTACGCCCCGGCGGTGACCATGCTGGCCGCCGCCAAGGAACTCGGCGCCACAAGCGCCGAACTGGTGCGTTACCAGACGTCCGGCGACGCTTCCGGGGATTACTCCTCCGTAGTCGGTTACGCCGGGTTGATCGTCCCCCGCCACGAGATGTCGCCTCTGGTCAAACTGGCCAAAGAAACTGTCGAAACCTACGTCAGGGAACATCGCGCCGTCAAACCGCCGGAAGAACTCATACCGGAAATGAAAGAAAAGGCCGGTGTCTTTGTCTCTATCAAGAAGGATGGCCAGTTGCGGGGTTGCATCGGCACCTTCGAACCATCGCGTCCGAATATCGCCGAAGAGATCATCGCCAACGCCATCTCCGCCGCCACCCGGGATCCCCGCTTCCTGCCTATTTCTCCCGACGAACTGGAACACCTATCTTTCAGCGTGGATGTCCTGACACCACCGGAACCGGCGGAATTTGGAGACCTCGATCCCAAGAAATACGGTGTCATCGCCGAATACGGCTGGAAACGGGGTCTGCTCCTGCCCGATCTGGAAGGGGTCGATACCGCCAAGGATCAGGTGAGCATATGCTGCCAGAAGGCCGGTATAAGTCCCGGCGAGCCGGTTAAGCTGTCCAGGTTCCAGGTGAAAAGATACCGGTAAATACATAAATCGATCTCAAGTTGAAAACGGGCCACTACCGGCATATCATCTGCTCGACTGACCATCCCCAGGAAGTCATGGATATAATCCGAGAGAGGCTGAAAAATGCCACGGGACATGTTCGAAGCGCATTTTGAAAAACTGAGAGACGAAACGGCGCCGCTGGCGGCGCGGATGCGGCCCCAAACCCTCGACGAATACGTCGGGCAGGAACACCTGGTGGGGGAGGGGCGGGCGCTCAGGCGGGCTATCGATGCGGGCGAACTGCCGTCCATCATCCTGTGGGGGCCGCCGGGTTCTGGCAAGACGACGCTGTCTCACCTCATGGCCGGAGCCAGTAAAGCCTATTTCGCCCAGGTGAGCGCCGTCAGCGCTGGGGTGGCGGACCTGCGGAAGATCATCGAAGAGGCCAAGCAGCGCCGACTGTCGCAGCACCAGAAAACCATCCTCTTCATCGACGAGATCCACCGCTTCAACAAGGGGCAGCAGGATACCATTTTACCCTACGTGGAGGACGGCACAGTGACCCTCATCGGCGCCACCACCGAGAATCCTTCCTTCGAGGTCATTTCACCGCTCTTATCGCGCGCCCGCACTTATGTCCTGAAGGGACTGACCGGCGAGCAGATGAAGCTTATCCTCAGCCGGGCTATCGCCGATGTTGAACGGGGTATCGGCAACTCCAACGTGGAATTATCGGAAGAGGCCGCCGATCATATCGTCAACCTGGCCAGCGGAGATGCCCGGATAGCGCTGAATATCCTGGAACTGGCCGCCCGAACCACACCTGTCGATGAGGCGGGCAAACGGCAGATCACACTTGAAGCCATCGAGGACGCAGCCCAGGCCAAGACGCTGCTTTACGACCGCGCCGGCGAGCAGCACTACGATATTATCTCGGCTTTACATAAGTCTATGCGCGGTTCCGATCCGGACGCTTCCTTATATTGGCTGGGACGTATGTTGGAGGCGGGAGAAGACCCGCTATACGTCGTTCGCCGCCTGATCCGCTTCGCCTCGGAGGATGTGGGTATGGCCGACCCCCAGGCGCTCGTCGTAGCTATGGCGGCGCAGCAGGCGGTCCATTTCGTCGGCATGCCGGAATGCAACGTGGCACTGGCACAACTGGTGGTCTATCTGGCCACTGCGCCTAAGAGTAACTCTCTCTACAAGGGATATAAACGGGTGCAGGAAACTATCGCTAAAAACCCCATCGAGCCGGTGCCGCTGCACCTGCGGAACGCCGCGACAGGGTTGATGAAGGACCTGGGCTACGGCAAGGGCTACAAATACGCTCACGATTTCCCCGGCGGTTTCGTCCGGCAACAGAACCTGCCGGACTCGCTCAAGGATAAAAAGTTCTATCTTCCGACGGAAATCGGGTTTGAAAAGACCATCAATGCGCGCCTCAAGGCCTGGTTCGGCGACAACATAGACAACAACGAGGGGTAGGGGCGGCGGTCCGATTCGATCCAATTCAATCCGGAAATTGTTGGTCCGTGCTTCCCCGGTTTTGGCTTTCAGCTCGCGGGATCGCATAGCTGTCTCCTCGAATATCGTTACCCATATTTTTGAAATTAAGTAGGTACTAGTCGGTTAACTAAGTATTAGTACTTATTGACAGATGTCACGGAAGTCTTATATAATCAGTGTCATCCCAGTGGGGCGGTACTAGTTCCTAAGTACAATGCTGGTAGTTGAGGAGGGCAAGGGATGATACCTGACTCTCACAAGACACCGAACTTAATCTGAAAGAACGCACCTGTCCTGTCCAAGGGAAACGAAGCAAACATAGAACGAAAGGAACCAAGCAAATGAAGCAGTCAGGTTTTCACGTAGCTACTTCGCATTGCGGTCTATGTCACTACTCCGGTTACTCCAACCGATGCACCTTTTTCGATGACGGAGTGTGCCCCTACATCCAGAGCGTCCGCGACATTAAAAAGGGAAGCCATGCCCAAGAAGCGGAAGTCGCCGCTTAACGCACGTATAATTTAATAGCGCCAGTCAAGCGGCGGGGGTGAAAACCTCCGCCGCTTTTTCTATTGCGATAATTTCGATCTCAAATTGATGTATTGCCCGGCTTCCGGCTGTGTGCTAAGATAGCCTGAGTACAAGAGGTGAATGATCGTTCAATGAAAAACAAACTCAATGAACTCGCATCCAAAAAGCAGCAGATAGCGTCCGGCGGCGGTGAATCCCGGATCAAGGCGCAGCACGCCCGCGGCAAGCTTACCGCCCGGGAGCGCATCGAAAAACTGCTGGACCCCGGTTCCTTTCTCGAACTTTCCGCTTTTTGCAGTCACCGGGCGATCGATTTCGGTTTGGCCGATCAGCAGCATCCCGGCGACGCCGTGGTGACCGGCTGCGGCACGATCGACGGACGCAAGGTATTCGTTTATTCCCAGGACTTCACCGTCCTCGGCGGCTCCATCTCCGAGGTGGTCGGGCAGAAGGTGCGCCAGATCGTAGACATGGCCATCGACCAGGGCGCACCCCTGATTGCCATCAACGACTCCGGCGGCGCCCGCATTCAGGAGGGCGTGGCCAGCCTGTGCGGCGTAGGCGATATACTGCTGCTTAATGCCCTGGCTTCGGGGGCGATTCCTCAGATATCGATTATCGTCGGTCCTTCGGCGGGCGGGGCGGTCTACGGGCCGGCCCTCACCGACTTCGTGTTCATGGTCAAGGGCATGGGCCAGATGTATATCACCGGTCCGGACGTGGTCAAGGCGGTCACCGGCGAAGAAGTGACCCACGAGGCCCTGGGCGGCGCCGACGTTCACGGGAAAAAGAGTGGGGTGTCCCACTTCACCTGCAATACCGAGATGGAGTGCTATGCGTCGGTGCGGCGCCTGCTGTCATTCCTGCCTTCTAGCTTCAAAGAGCCCTCGCCTAGGCTTCCGGTCAAGAAGACCTCCGTCAGCCAGGAAGACGAGACCCTCAACAGCATCGTCCCCGACGACCCGCGCCGGGCTTACGATATGAAAAAGATCATCACCGCCGTTCTCGATAACGGTGATTTCATGGAAGTGCACGCCGCCTTTGCGCCCAACATCGTCGTCGGTTTCGGCCGGATCGACGGACAGAGCGTCGGCATCGTCGCTCAGCAGCCCAATTTCCTGGCCGGCGTCATAGATATCAACGCTTCGGTCAAGGCGGCGCGCTTCGTGCGTTTCTGCGATGCGTTCAACATTCCGATTATCAGCTTTGTCGATGTGCCGGGTTTCATGCCCGGCGTCGACCAGGAACACGGCGGCATCATCCGCCACGGCGCCAAGCTGATTTTCGCCTACGCCGAAGCCACCGTGCCCAAGATCACCGTCATCACCCGCAAGGCCTACGGCGGCGCCTATATTGTCATGAGTTCCCGGCACCTCCGCGGCGATATCAACCTGGCCTGGCCCTGTGCCGAGATAGCAGTCATGGGTGCGGAAGGTGCGGTGGCCGTCATTCACCGCAAGAAGATCGCCGAGTCCCCGGAACCAGATGCGGAACGCCAGCGCTGTGTCGCCGAGTACCGGGAGAAATTCGACAATCCGTATCAGGCGGCGGCCATGGGCTATATCGATGACGTGATCGTCCCCGCGGAGACGCGGCCCCGTCTTATCCAGGCGTTACGGACGCTGGCTGGCAAGACGGGCAAGAACCCGGCTAAAAAGCACGGCAACATCCCGTTGTAGAAAACAAGAATTGGCCGATGTATAATCAAATGTGATTCATTGATGCAAGTCACATTTGGTTAACTGGAGGTCAATGTGGTTGAAGGTACAGTTCCGCCTGAAGTACTACTCCGTGAGAAAAAATGCGCGTTGGCATTGCAAGATATCGAAGACTTCATGAAGAGTACCAGGAAATATGCCTTAAGGGATCTTTGTGAACACTTAAAGAGTCTAGAGGATTATGCAAGACACTCCAAAAAGGATGTTCAAAGTAGGCAATATGAACCGATTGATTATGTATTTCACACGCTAGAAGAAAGCATCGGTAAGTTAGTTGGTGAGTCACATCGTATTTATGACTCGGTCAATTCTCTTAAATCATCTTGTCACCTCTTCCGTGAAGAAAACAACTTAATCCGAAAATAGGGGAATTTGACTTTAGTATTTCAATACGGTTCGAACACATCTCTGTCGAGGATTAATTCTGACGATAGGCTAAGAGGTGATGCTCGTCCGATTGGAATTGCGTATACTGAGGATGATTATGATCTTGAATTCACCGTTTGTAGCAAGGGAAACAAATGCGCTGCGGCGAGTATCGAACAAGGTTCCGGGCGAAACATCTGGGGAGTCCTTTATGATATCCCGGATTATTTGATCTATCGCGGGCAATCGGGTGAGCGAAAGTCATTGGATAAAATAGAAGGTGAGGGCGTGAATTACCGCCGTATGCCGATACGAGTCCGGGACAGTGAAGGAAAGTCAATTATTGAACCCGTGATAACTTATGTTGCTTTGGACAGAAAGCAGGGCATAAAAACCTCAAGCGTGTATGCTAATCTCATTATTGCCGGACTTAAAGAAAACAATGTTCCAAATGACTATATAGAATATGTCAGAACTAAAATACTTGAGAACAACGCTGATCTAGGGAATGAATTAAATTAAGTTCATTTTAGTCTATTCAGTCAAAAGTATATTGTCAGACACTCAAAGACCAACAAGATGCCAAACATGCTCGAAATCGCTATAATAGGCGCAGCCATTCAGGCTTATCTGGAGTCTGACGGCGGCTTTGCGTTGCCGGATGATGGGACTGATTTGCAAGCGCTCATCGCCGCGGCGGTAGCCGCGTATTTTGACATGGAATACGCCACCATTTAAGGGGGAGAACATGCCGGCTCAGCCACTCAAGATTACCGACCTGACGCTCCGCGATGGCCATCAGTCGCTATTGGCCACCCGGATGCGGACCGATGATATCCTGGGAATCGCCGCGGACATGGACAAAGCCGGCTTCCATTCGCTGGAAGTCTGGGGCGGCGCCACCTTCGATGTTCCGATTCGATTTCTGAACGAAGACCCCTGGGACAGGTTGCGGGCGATCAAGAAAATAGCTCCCAAGACGCCGCTGCAGATGCTGCTCCGCGGTCAGAACCTGGTAGGCTATCGCAACTACGCCGACGATGTAGCCACCGCCTTTGTGGAACACGCCGCGGACTGCGGCGTGGATATCTTCCGCGTTTTCGACGCCGTCAACGACGAACGTAACTTCGAAACGGTCGTAAAGGCCATCAAGTCCAAGGGTAAACACGCGCAACTGGCTATCAGCTACTCATTGACCGAACGGGTCATGGGCGGCCCTGTCTATCATCTCGATTATTACATCGAGAAAGCCAAAATCTTCGAGGCTATGGGCGCCGACAGCTTCTGCATCAAGGATATGGCAGGTCTTATCTCCCCGACCGATGCCTTCAACCTGGTCAAGGCGCTTAAGAAAGCCCTCAAGATCCCGGTTCAATTCCACAGCCATTACACCAGCGGCATGGCTTCCATGAGCATGCTCAAAGCCGTCGAGGCTGGCGCCGACATCGTTGATACCTGCCTGGCGCCCTGGGCCCTGCGCACCTCGCACCCGGCTGTCGAACCCATGGTGGCGGCGCTGGCCGGCACGCCGCGGGATACGGGGCTCAACCTGCACCAGTTATTGAAACTGGGCGAGTACTTCGAGGATATCACACCTAAATACCGCGAATTCATCGACAACACCAAGATGTCGGTCATCGACACGGCGGTGCTGGAGCACCAGGTTCCGGGCGGTATGATCAGCAACCTGGTCAGCCAGCTCCGCGAGGCCGGGGCGCTCGACCGGATCGATGAAGTTTATGAAGAGATCCCCCGCGTCCGCAAGGAAATGGGCTTTCCGCCGCTGGTCACGCCGACCAGCCAGATAGTCGGCATCCAGGCGGTTCAGAACGTTTTATTCGGCCGTTACAAGGTTATCTCCGCGCAGGTCAAGGATTACTTCTACGGCCTCTACGGCCGACCGCCGATGCCGGTGGATCCGGAAGTCCAGAAGCTGGCTCTCAAGGGCTACGAACGCGGCGAAACGCCCATCACCGTCCGCCCCGCCGACGTGCTTAAGCCGGAACTCGAAGCCGCGCGTGAAGCCACCAAGGGCATCGCCAAGGATATCGGTGATGTGCTGACCTACGCCCTGTATCCGCAGGTCGGCCTGCGTTTCCTCAAATGGAAATACGGCCTGGAGACGCCGCCGGCTGACGTCAAAGCCAGAACTCTCGACGATGTAAAACGGGAGGACGATCTTATCGCCAAAGCCAGGGCGGGCAAACTGGTGGAAAAAGGCTCCGAACAGGCCGCTGCCCCCGCCCCGGTCGCGCCCGCCGGCGGCTTGCGCCATTTCAATATCCACCTGGACGGCCGGGTGTACAATGTCGGCGTGGAACCGGCGGCTGCCGGCGCCGCGCCGGTTACTTACGTCCCCGCGCCTGCGCCTCAAACTGTCGTAGCGACCCCCGCCGCACCGCCGCCGGTTCAAGAGGCACCCAAACCCGTTGAAGCGCCCAAGCCCGCCGAAAAGCCGGTTGCCAGGGTTGAAGCCAAACCCGCCGCCGGTCCGGAACCGGCCGGGGAGGGAGTTATGGCTCCCATGCCGGGCGTGGTGGTGCGTTATGAGGTCGAGGTTGGCGCCAAGATCAAAGCCGGTGATACCGTGGTGGTCTTGGAAGCCATGAAGATGGCTATCGACCTGCCGTCGCCGGTGGACGGCACGGTAGCGGTGTTGAAATTCAAGGCTGGCGATCGCGTCTCCCGCGACGATGTGCTGGCGATCATAACCAGTTAAGCACTAAGCACTAATATCTAAATCCTAAATAAATTCAAATATCGAAATTCAAATATCCAAACGTTTTGAACTTGGGATTTTGGATTTTGGTATTGTTTAGGATTTAGTGCTTGGACATTAGGATTTAACGTCTATGGGTAAAACACTCGCTGAAAAGATACTTTCGGAAAAAACCGGCGGCGACGTCAAACCGGGGGACATTGTCGTCTCCCCGGTCGATTGGGCGCTGGTTCAGGATACCACCGGTCCGCTGACCGTACGGGAATTCCTCGGTCTGGGGTTGCCGAAGCTGGCCAACCCGTCGCATACGATCCTTTTTATAGACCATGCCGCGCCGTCGCCGCAGAAACAGCTTTCCTGCGACCACACCTTCCTGCGCAAGTTCGCCAATGACTACGGCGCGGTATTGTCCGACGTAGGTGAAGGTGTCTGTCACCAGATCATGGCCGAAAAATACGCCCAGCCGGGTGACGTCATTGTCGGGGCGGATTCTCACACCGTTACCGCCGGCGGCCTGGGTGCTTTCGCCACCGGCATGGGATCGTCGGATGTGGCGGCGACCTTCGGCCTGGGCAAGACCTGGTTCCGGGTGCCGGAGACTTTCTTCATCCGTCTTAGCGGCAGTTTTCAGAAAAACGTCACCGCCAAGGATATCATCCTGCATCTCATCGGCCTGATCGGCGCCGACGGTGCCACTTACAAATCGCTCGAATTCGGCGGCGAAGGCGTCAACGCTCTCGGCGTGACCGACCGCCTGACCATCGCCAACATGGCGGTGGAAGCCGGTGCCAAGGTCGGTCTATTCCCTTCGGATGCGCTGACACTTGAGTATCTCATTCAGCAGGGACGGGGCGGGGATCACCGCTACATCTCCGCGGATGCCGATGCCGTCTATGAACGGGTTATCGACATCGATCTCAACAAGCTTGAACCGACCATTGCCAAGCCGCACACCGTCGATAACACCGCCACGGTCACCGAGGTCAAAGGAACGAAGGTGGACCAGGTGTTCATCGGCACCTGCACCAACGGCCGCCTGGAGGATTTGAAACAGGCCGCCGATATCCTCAGGGGCAAGCGGCGGCATCCGGGCACGCGACTGCTGGTCGCGCCCGCCTCGCCGCAGATCATGCTGGCCGGTATGCGACTGGGTTATATCCAGACACTGGTAGAAGCCGGCGCTACCATCCTGCCGCCCGGTTGCGCCGGATGCCTCGGCGTTCACCAGGGCGTTTTGGGCGACGGTGAGATCTGCCTGTCCACCGCCAACCGCAACTTCCTGGGACGCATGGGCAACCCGGAGGGGTTGATATATCTGTCCAGCACACCGACGGCGGCGGCCTCGGCCATCACCGGCGTCATCACCGATCCGCGGGAGGTAGCGTAATGCTCAAGGGTAAAGCCTTCAAATTCGGCGATAACATTTCCACCGATCTCATCGCGCCCGGCCGGCTGGTCCACTTGAGGAGCAACCTGCCGGAACTGGCCAAGCACGTCCTGGAGGACGCCGATCCTACATTCGCCGCACGGGTGAAACCGGGTGATTTCGTCGTCGGCGGCAGCAACTTCGGCCTGGGTTCAAGCCGCGAGCATGCGCCGGTGATCATCAAGATGGCCGGGGTATCGGCCGTGCTCGCCAAATCAGTCGCCCGCATCTTCTTCCGCAACGCCATCAACGTCGGTCTGCCGGTGCTGGTGTGCGATACCGACAAGATAAACGAAGGCGACGAACTGGAGGTTGACCTGGCGGCAGGCACCATCCACAATAAGACCAACGGTGAGAAGATCACCTTCGGCAAGATCCCGGACGCCATGCTGTCTATCCTGACCGAAGGCGGATTGATGCCTTATATCAGGAAGTATGGCGATTTTAAAATATAAATTTACGAAATCCTAAGCACTAATATCTAAATTCTAAACAATATCAAAACCCAAAGCACTAAGGCTCAAAACAAATTTGGATTTTGAAATTTGGTCATTTGGATTTATTTGGGATTTAGTGCTTAGATATTAGGATTTCCGAAAAGCGAGAGGTTTTATGATTCACAACGTAACTTTGATCCCCGGCGACGGCATCGGGCCGGAAATATCGAACGCCACTGTCCGAGTGCTGGAAGCTACTGGAGTTGAGTTCAATTGGGAGGTGGTGCATGCCGGCGTTGATGTTATTGACGAGTACGGCACACCGCTGCCGGAAAACGTCCTCGATTCCATCCGGAAGAACAAGACTGCCATCAAAGGGCCTATCACCACGCCGGTCGGTTCCGGGTTCCGCAGCGTCAATGTCGCCATCCGGAAGGCTCTTGATCTCTACACCTGCCTGCGCCCATGCAAAACTTATCCGGGGGTGCCGTCGCGCTATTCCGATATCGACCTGGTCATCGTCCGGGAGAACATGGAAGACCTCTACGCCGGCATCGAGTTCGAACGCGGTACCGACTGGGCGGAAAAGCTCAAGCAGATGCTTAAGGATAAAGGCGAGAAGCAGATCCGCGAGGATGCCGGTTTTTCCATCAAGATGATCTCCGAGACGGGAACTCGGCGTATCGTGAAATACGCTTTCGAATACGCCCGCCGTTACGGCCGTAAAAAGGTCACCGCGGTGCACAAGGCCAACATCCTGAAGTTCTCCGACGGGCTCTTCCTTTCGGTCGCGAGGGATGTCGCCAAGGCTTATCCGGAGATCGAATTTGAAGACCGCATCGTGGATAACATGACCATGCAGCTGGTCAGAAACCCGCTGCAATTCGACGTCATCGTCTGCCCCAATCTTTACGGCGATATCCTGTCCGACCTGTGCGCCGGGCTTATCGGCGGCCTGGGAGTGGCGCCGGGCGGCAACATCGGCGACGATTACGCCGTCTTCGAGCCGACCCACGGCAGCGCCCCCAAATACAAGGGGCTGAACAAAGTCAATCCCATGGCCATGATGCTTTCCGGCGTGCTCATGCTGCGCCACCTGAACGAGGTAGACGCCGCCGACCGTCTGGAAGCAGCCATCGCTGCCGTAATCGCCGAGGGCACGAGCGTGACCTATGACCTGGCGGCTGAGGGTATCACTCCGGCAGGGACATCCCAGGTGGCGGATGCTATCATCGCCAAACTTTAACCTGGTTTTTGGAAGGCTGTATCAGAATATGAAAATCACCGTCGTCGGTGCCGGCAATGTCGGCGCCACCCTGGCCCAGCGCCTCATTGAAAAAGATTTCGCTGATATCGCTCTTGTCGATGTGGTCGAGGGGATTCCCCAGGGCAAGGCTCTGGACATGCGGCAGTCGGCCAATGCGCTGGGATTCACCCATAAGTTGGCCGGCTCCAACTCCTACGATGTGACCGCCGGTTCCAGCATTATCGTCATCACCGCCGGTATCGCCCGCAAACCGGGCATGACCCGCGACGAGCTCATCGGCATCAACGCCAGGATCGTCCGCGAGGTGGTGGAAAAGGCTTTGTCCCTGTCGCCGGACGCGATTTTCATCATCGTCACCAACCCGGTGGACGCCATGACCTACCTGGCGCTCAAAGCCAGCGGTCTGCCGCGCAACCGTGTGTTCGGTCTGTCGGGAGTTCTTGACGGAGGCCGTCTGGCCGCCTTCATCGCCGAGGAATTGAATGTGAATGCTTCCGACGTCGTTCCCTGTGTCATGGGTGAGCACGGCGGCAGCATGGTTGTTTATCCCCGCTTCACCACCGTCAACGGCAAACCCCTTGCCGATCTGGTCGATGAGGAAAAACAAAAAGCCCTCGCCGAGCGGACCGTCAACGGCGGCGCGGAGATCGTCGGCTATCTCAAGACCGGCTCGGCCTTTTATGCACCCTCGGCCTCGGTGGCCCATATGGTGAAGGCAGTCGTCACCGGCTCCGGCGTTCAGATGAACTGCGCCGCCTACCTTGACGGCGAATACGGCCTGTCCGATGTTGTCGTCGGTGTGCCGGTGAAATTGGGACGTACCGGCATCCAGGAAATCGTCGAATTGCCGCTCAACGACGATGAATCCGCGACGCTTAAAACCTCGGCAGAAGCTGTCCGCAAGACAATCACAGCTCTCAACCTGTAAGATGAGCTTCAACCACCTCGCGTTACACAGTTGATGATTGCTGACAGCTATCAGCAATGACAGCCCAACCCCACCTGCCCTATAATAAACCCTATGCGTGAAATTCAAACTTCCCAAATTACCGCTACCGTCGCCCGGCTGGCAGAGGAGTCCAACTACCAACTGTCTCCCGATGTGCTCCGGGCTTTAGCCAGGACCAAAGACAAGGAAAAATCGCGGTTGGGCCGTGAGCTGTTGGACAGCATCATGGAAAACGCCCACCGCGCCCCGGAACTCCGCAGGCCTTTATGCCAGGATTGCGGTGTGGCGGTAGTCTTCATCGATATCGGCCAGGACGTCCATGTGACCGGCGGAGATATCGATTCAGCCATAGGCGAGGGCGTGCGCCAGGGGTACGCCGACGGCTACCTTCGAAAATCGATGGTGGCCTGCCCGTTTACCGAGCGTAAGAACACCGGCGACAATACCCCGCCGGTCATCCACTACCGTATCGTACCGGGAGACAAGGTCAAGATCAGCGTCATGGCCAAGGGGTCCGGCGCGGAGAACATGAGCCGGTTGTTCATGCTCAAGCCCGCCGAAGGCCGCCACGGTATCATCGATGCTGTGGTGAAGACGGTGGAAGAGGCGGGGGGCAAACCATGCCCGCCACTCATCGTCGGCATAGGCATCGGCGGCACGGCGGAGGCATCGATGCTGCTGTCCAAGCGTTCTCTGCTGCGCGCTGTCGGTCAGCCCGGGATCGATACCGAAACCGCCGCCCTCGAACGTGAGATACTGACTGAGGTGAACGGGCTGGGCATCGGGACGCTGGGACTGGGGGGCAGCATCACCGCGCTGGCGGTTCACATCGAGAGCATGCCCTGCCATATTGCCAGCCTGCCGGTGGCCGTCAATCTCCAATGCCACAGCGCGCGGCACCGGGAGGCCATACTATGATGCTGAATTGGCGTCTTCTTCAGTTACCGATGTCCGCAGAGACTATCGCCGGTCTCAAGGCAGGGGACAAGGTCATGCTGTCCGGCACTGTTTATGCCGCCCGGGACGCGGCGCATAAGCGTTTTATTGAAACACTCGACAAGAGCGAAAAACTGCCCATCGACCTCGAATCGGCGGCAATATATTACATGGGGCCGTCACCCACCCGCCCGGGCGATATCATCGGCTCCTGCGGCCCGACCACCAGCGCCCGCATGGACAAGTATACGCCGCGCCTGATGGAGCAGGGACTCCGGGTGATGATCGGCAAGGGCAACCGTTCGCCGGCGGTCGTCGATGCCATCCGGCAGCACGGCGGGGTTTATTTCATCACCATCGGCGGGGCAGGGGCGCTGCTGTCCACCAAGGTAAAGAAATCCGAAGTCGTCGCCTATGACGACCTCGGTGCCGAGGCGGTGCTAAAGCTTGAAGTAGAGCGTTTCCCGGCTGTCGTGGTCATCGATTCCGAGGGAACCGACTTATGCCAGACCGGACCGGCGCAATATCGCGCCAACGATATGGAGGACTAAAATGAGTTGCATATTCTGCCAGATCGGCGCGGGGACTATCCCTTCGAAGGTTCTCTTTAAAGACGATAAGGTGATTGCATTCCGGGATATCAATCCGCAGGCGCCGGTGCATATAGTTATAATCCCCAGAAAACACTTCACCAACCTCAACGATATCAAGGGCGATGATTTCGGCCTTATCGCGTATATTATTAGTATCGCTACCGAACTGGCACGGTCGGAAGGCATCGCCGAAAGCGGCTACCGCATAGCTGTCAACTCCGGCAAGGAAGGTGGGCAGGTGGTGGGACATCTGCACTTCCATCTGCTCGGCGGGCGGCAGTTGACTGGGGAACTGGGGTGATTTCCACATGGTCTCCGATTCCATAACTTACGAAGAAGGCTTCCGCCCCGGCTACCTGGGCCGGATGGTCCAGATACTGGCGGAAGGTTATGAGAAAATCTGGCACTCCGGCACGGTCTTCGAAGTGTGCATGGCCCGTGAGATGTGCGATTTCCATGATATCTATACCACCGGTCGCGATGCCATTTTCACCGCTCATACCGATGGCACTCTCGTTGGCGGCCTGGCGGTACTGGGCGACCAGAAGGAACGTCCCGGCGCCAACCTGCGCTGGTTTATCGTCGAGGAGGAACATCGGCGAAAGGGCATCGGCCGGGAACTGCTGAGCCGCGCCATCGATTTCTGCCGCGAGCATGATTTCCAATCGATCCACCTGTGGATAGTTGAAGGGCTGGACGCCGCCCGCCGCCTGTACGAGAGTTCCGGGTTTGTAGAAATCGAGCGCGCCGTGGACCGCCGCTTCACCGTTGAACGGAAGAGCATCCTCATGGAGCTGGATTTGTCTCCCCCCTTTAAAAAGGGGGATTAACGAGTGAAATATCACTCCAACCTCCCTCTCCCTTGACGGGAGAGGGAATGAGGGTGAGGGTGAAATTCCCGGATTTGCGAACAATGAAACACATTGGCATAAACTATGTTGAGGGCTTCAAGCCCGGCTTCCTCGGCCGCATGATCCAGATGCAGGGTGAGTATTATGACGTCGTCTGGAGCATCCCTGAACTTAACTTAGAGGTGATGATGGCGCACCAGATGTGCGACTTCCACGATAAGTACGTTCCCGGCCGCGACCTGCTGCTGACGGCTCACACCGATGGCGTCATCGCCGGTTATATCGCCGTGGTGGGTTCCCAGGAAGATCGTCCCGGCGCCCGGTTGCGCTGGTTCCTGGTCGATGAAAAATACCATGGGCAGGGCAACGGCAGGGCGCTGCTCAAGCGCGCCATAGATTTCTGCCGTCAAAAGGGATTCAAAACGGTCTGGCTGTGGACCATGGAGCACCTGGAACGGGCGCGGGGCATTTATGAGGTGGCCGGATTCCGGTACATCGAGAACAGCACTATCGATATACCGGAGCATGGGCTGATCATGGAAATGACCCTTGAATAAAGACATCCGGGAAGGCATCAAAGCCGCTCTGCCTGTCGTCCTGGGCTACCTGCCGGTGGGTATGGCTTACGGCGTACTGGCGCGGGCGGCGGGGTTGTCCATCATTGAGACAGGGGCTATGAGCCTGATTGTCTTTGCCGGGGCGTCCCAGTTCATCGCGGTGGGATTGCTGGGCGCGGGTGCCGCCATTGTACCGGTCATTCTGACCACGTTCGTGGTCAACTCCCGTCATATGCTGATGAGTTCCGCCATCGCCCCTTATTTCAAGGGCCAGCCGCTCAGGAACCTTATCCCCATCTCCGCCCAGTTGACCGATGAGTCGTTCGCCATCGCCATGGCAGATACATCACGCATCACCGGGCGGCCGAGATACGTGATCGCCCTCCAGATGACCGCCTATTCCGCCTGGGTCGGTGGTCCCATCGCCGGTGCGCTTTTCGGCACACTGGTGGACAGCGCATCATACGGTATTCCCTTCGCCATGACAGCCCTGTTCATCTGTCTGCTGGTGCCCCAGTTACGGACCCGGGCGCACCTGGTAGTCGGTGCGGTGGCCGGAGTATTGGCGTTATCTTTTATCGAGATACTACCCAATAACCTGTATATCATCGTGGCGACGGCCGGAGCGGCGCTGACCGGGCTGTGGCTGACCGAAGCGCGGCGGGAATCTGCCAAAGCTCCGGAGGGAGCGCCCGCGGGATCCGTCACGGAAGCTGAGGTAGAGATCTGATGCGGTGGGAAATGCTCGTCCTGTTCTTGGGGATGGCTGCGGTCACCTTCCTGCCGCGGTTCCTGCCGATGGCCTACGTCAGCCGGTTGACGATACCGCCGCGGGTGAAAGTATTCCTGGATTACGTGCCGGTGGCCGTGTTGTCCGCCTTGGTCGTCCCGGCGGTCTTCGCCGCCGATGGGGGAGGGGTGGGCTTGGAGCCCCGGCTGCTGCTTTCGGCGGCGGCGGTGTTCCTTTTCTCATACAAGGTCAGAAACCTGTGGGGGGCGGTGGTGCTGGGGATGGCGGTGTATTGGGTGTTGGGATAGGTCTACAGTCTATCTCAGGTTCAAATAGAACAGCAGCCCGGCAATACTTTTACCGTCGCGGATGGTGCCTCCGGAGATCATCCGCGTAACTTCAGCGCGGGATGCCCGGACAAGGGTGATCTCGTCGGTATCTTCGGCTACCAGGCGAGCTGGTTTCAAGTCGGCGGCCAGGAAAACGTGCAAGACCTCGGTGGAGTAGCCGGGGGCGGAATAGAAGCTGGTCAGTCGTTCTACCCGCTCCGGGAAATAGCCTGTTTCTTCCTGCATTTCGCGGCGAACGGCGTCTTCCGGTGTTTCGCCGGCATCGATGCCGCCGGCGGGTATCTCTAAAAGTTCGGCGGCCGGGGCGTGGCGGTACTGTCGCACAAGGAGGAGGTCATCGTTTTCATCGACAGCGACCATGGCTACGGCATCCGGATACTCCACGACGTCACGCGTCCGCGTCGAGCCGTCGTGGAAGATGACGGTGTCCTGGCGGACGTTGATGACCTTGCTGGTATAAACGACACACCGTTCTACGGTTTCGCCGGGGGCGCCGGAGGTTTCAGTATTCATGCTGCGACAGCCACCGGGATCCTGAAGAGCATGGCGGACTCGTCGCAATCCGGGAACTTGGGGCAGCGGTAGCATTCGCCCCAGACCTTGTGCGGCAGTTCCTTCTTTTCCACCAGCTTGAAACCGCAGGTGCCGAAGAATTCCGGCTGGTAGGTCAGGCAGAAGACAGTGGTGATGCCCAGGGCGGTGGCTTCGTCTACACAGGCTCTCACCAGCGCCGTGCCCATTTTCCGTCGCCGATGCTCGACTTCCACTGCCAGGGACTTGACCTCGGCCAGGTCCGACCAACTGATATGCAGCGCGGCGCAGGCCACAACTTCAGCGCCTTCACGGATCACGAAGAAATCCCGGATATTCTCATATATCTCGGACAGCGGGCGGGCCAGCATCTGCCCTCGCTCCGCGAAGGAATTGACCAGTTTCTGTATCTGGATGACGTCTTTAATGGTGGCTTTTTCGATATTCATCAGGTGCGGCTGCCTTTCAATTTATGGTCGGTCTCGACGTAAAAAGAGTCCGGTTGACGCAGGCGTAGGAAATGCAGCCGGTGACGGCTGGTCCGGACATTGATCACGTCTCCCGTGGACAGCGACATGTTGATATGCCCGTCGATGCACATCGTCGCCTGGTGGTTGGTGCTTATTTTAAGTGAAATGGTTTTATCAGCCGGCGTCACCAGGGAATAGCTTCGGCCCAGGTGTGGCAGGATCGGCGTCAGCAGTATATCCGCGGACTGGGGATAGAGCACCGGCCCGCCCGCGGCGAAACTGTAGCCGGTGGAACCGGTGGCCGAAGCCACGATTACACCGTCGCCCTTGTAGGTGGCGTAATGGGCGCTGTCGATATGGCAGGCCACGCTTATGATGCGGGCGATGCCGCCTCGGGCGGCCACCACGTCGTTAACGGCAAAGAAGCTCTGGTCTGGCTGTTCCTTTTTATCGTGGGGCAGGAATTCGGCTTCCAGGACGGTGCGGTAGTCGCTCCAGCCATCACCGGCCAGCAGTTTGGGCAGGAGTTCCAGTGCCTCGGCGGCGGGCATCTCGGTCATGAAGCCCAGTTTGCCCAGGTTGACGCTGGTGATGGGGATATCCAGCGGCAGTACCGCTTGGGCCGCCCGCAGGATGGTGCCGTCGCCTCCGGTGGTCACGATGAGGTCGGTATCGGCCATCTGGCCCCGCAACCGTTCCCCGTCCCAGGCGGAACCCAGCCAGTGGCCGCAGCCGGCCTGGTCCAGGTAGGCGGCGATCTCCTTGGCAAGGTCGAGGGCCGCTTTGTTGAGCGGATGATAGATGAGGCCGATACGTTTGAAAATCATACGATAAATAATTTATAACTCAAGATTGGTGGTTCGGGAATGACGATAATGAGTGTAACACCCGCCTGTGGGGGTGTCAAAGCTGTTTTAACGGCGACGGGCGAGGATCATGAAGGCGATGCCGATGACGGCCACGATGACGCCGCCGACGAACAATGTGGTGAATCCCTGGGAGATCAGGTAGCCGATCACGGCCATGGTGGCGCCGGCCAGCAGCACCAGCACGCCCAGGAGCTGAAGCTGTGGGTACTTGACGGCAGGCTTTTTAACAGCCGCGCCGTTAGTCCGGCGCACCGGGCGGGCGGCTTCGTTTTGCTTCTTGACGTCCTGCGATACCTTCTTCATTCGGCTGGCGCCGATAAAGAGGATGATGATGAGGGCGACCATAAGGAGTTCACCGGGACCGATTTTCATACTATCTTAGCTTCACCTCAGCGTTAAAGTTAATGATAACACAAGGTCCGGAAAAAGGGTAGTGAACTAGATCCATTAAGACTGTACGTATATAGCAAACCGGATAAAAATGACCAAAGTAGGGTATTGAAATCCATGTTACACAGGACTAGAATCATCTGGTCCCCTGGTTCCAGACGAGGAGGTTGAAGATGGAACCCATGGTGGCCCCGGTGGTTGTGGATAGAATGTTCGAGACGAGTGAGCCAAGATTTGTCGATCCGGATACGAATCGCTGCTTTGTTATGGTGGTTTTGTGCCCCAACGACGGCGAACGCTCATATATTGAAACATACAAGAAATCCGGGCAATCACTCACAACGGTAACATTCAAATGCCCGGCGTGTGAACGTTGTTTTGAAGTCTCCCGGGAACACATCATGGTGATCTAGGTTTTTAGATCACTGCACTTCGTCCGGAATTTCCGTTGGCATCGCCGGTGAGCGGCAGCGTGAAGTAGAAGGTGGTACCTTGACCCGGCTCCGATTCCACCCAGATGCGGCCGCCGTGAGCCTCGGTCAGAATGCGGCAGACCCTGAGGCCAAGTCCGGTACCCTGGATAGCGCCCTTGACCTCCGCGCCCAACCGCTCGAACTTCTGGAATAGCTTGGCTTGATTCTCTGGGCTGATACCCAGTCCCTGATCGCTGACGCTCACCACCAGGTTGCCGTTTTGCTGTTCTGCCGTGACTTTCACCTCACCGCCCTTGGGGGAGTATTTGATGGCATTTTCCACCAGGTTATACAGGATGCGTTCCACCCGGAGCGGATCGGCGGGTACCTGCGGCAGACCGCCGGGGACATCGCATATCAACTGATGGATGTCCGACCGGTTCTTCAACTGCTGTAACACCTTTTCGCATAACTGGTCGATCTCAGTGGGTTCCTTATGAAGGTCCAGCCGGTCTGATTGCTGGCGCGACAGTTCCAGCAGGTTGTCCACGATGCCGGTGAGAATAGCGGAATGGTTGACGGCGTCCTTGAACAGCTCACGCCTGAGATCCTCGGACAAACCCTCCATGGCGGCGGTGGACAAAGCGCCGATGATCACCGTCAGTGGAGTTTTGAGCTCATGGGAGATCATGCCTATGAACTCGTCCTTCATCTGCTCGGTGCGTTTGCGCTCGGTAATATCCTGGCCGATGCCATAGAGCACCTGGTGCCCGCCGGTGTTAACCGGTGAAACGCTCAGCAGCAGGGTTTTGATCCTGCCGTGGACAAGGTAACTGGTCTCGACCGTCCGGTGATCGATAAACGGTGTGTGTTCCATTTTCTGGCGGTTTTCCAAACCAGGCGGGATAAAATCCCAGACATGCTTCTGCCGCAATTCCTCACGGCTGCATTCCAGATAATCCAGTGCCGACTGATTGGCATCGATATAATGTCCCTCGGCATCAGCCACCAGTACCGGGCTGGCCGATTGTTCGAACAAGGTGCGGTATTTGGATTCGCTCTCCTTTAAAGCCTCCTCGGCATGTTTACGTTCTGTAATATCGGTGAATACTGCGGCGAAGCGGTTTTTACCGGGTGAATAGGCATAGGTCTCATACCACCGGTTCAACGGCGCGGCATAATTTTCAAAGCGTACCGGCAACCCGGTCAAGGCCACTTTACCATACCGTTCGATCCACGAAAGTTCGATGGCCGGGATAACCTCACGAACCGTCCGTCCGGTTACGTGAGAAGCGCTCAGGCCGGTCAGGCGCTCGAAAGCGGTATTGACATCGAGGAAGCGGTAGTCATACGGCTTGCCAACTTTATCTAGGATGATCTCATGGAGGGCGAAACCCTCGTTCATGCTGCTGAACAGATTACGGTATTTTTCTTCGCTAAGCCTGATCGCCTCTTCGGCAGCCTTCCTGTCGGCGATCTCCTCTTTCAAACGCTGCGTGTTTTCCTGTAAGTGCTCGTTGGTAATCTTGAGTTCTTCCTCGACCTCGGCGCGCCGGATGACCTCTCTCTCCAGATCCGCTTTGGACGCGGTAACACCTTTCAGATCGACCGTCATCCGGTTGAAGGACTTGGCAAGGGCGCCTACCTCGTCGTCGTACATCGGCGGAATCACATAATCGAGGTTGCCGGAGCCAACGATGTTGACTCCGGACTGGATATACTCCAGGCATCGGAGGGTCCGGCGCTGGACAATGGCGTAGGTCGTGCCGAAATATCCGGCGATCAGGACCAAGATGGCTATAACGAGGAACAATTCCCTCTGCTGAACCTCGTCGATACGATCCTCGAATATTTCCGGCACGTGGGTGGCGTCGAAGACGATAGCCTGGGTCGGCACTTGGAGGCGGCTCCATGAGACCTGGGTGAAAGCGAGACGGGCGGCGGGATCGGTCAGCGGGTTGCTCTCGACGGTGGCGGCAATATCGGCAAAAACGGTTTGCAGGGCATTGCGGTTGGCATTCAGGTTTTCAGCCAGCTTGGTGAGTTCCGGTCCGCTTGTATCTAAAAGCTGGAGGTTCCCGGTCAGTTCAGCCAGCTTGGCCTCCCAGCGGATGCGCTGCTGAGGTTCCCGGTACAGCAGGTAGTCATTGACCAGGTAGCCCAGATCGGTCGCCCCTTGGACGACGCTGTGACCGATGAGTTCCTGCTGTTCCAGCCGGCTCACCTCACGGGCGGTGAACAGAAACGAGGCGGCGACGAACAGCAGCACCATGCTGAATAGTACCATGCTGAGGAAGAACTGAGTTCTGATCTTCATTCAATTATTGCTTTAACGGATAATTCTGACCGAGTTCGGTTTTTCTTTTTAATGCCGGAAGAAGAGCCTATTCCTGCCTCCAGCATGACGCTACTAATGTTATCGTGATCGGAGTTCGCATATAGCTGCCTCATCGTATCAAACTCACCGTGTCCGGCTTGACTGCCATCAGACCGTCCGGGTAAAGGTAATCCCTGATATTGGGTATCGTTGCCGCTTCGGTCAGGCCGTTCTCTATCAGCCACCGGGCCTGGTCTTCCATGGCCAGGACGAGTGACTGGTCCAGTCGGATCGTGAGACGATGCTCCGGCCAAATGTTATTGATAAAGCGGTCTTCATAGCCCAATATTGTCTGGACCATGGCCTTGCCCTGCTCCGGATTCCGGGAGAGGAAATCATGGGCCTCGACCAGCGCCTTGAGGAAACTTTCCACTAGTTTCGGATTGGCCGTAACCCAGGCGCCGGTGGAGATCAGGGCGCAGTACATGGACTGGCCGCTCTGCACCTGTAAGATAGAGGCTTTATCTCCGAGTTGGTCCTGCATGGCGATGATGTTGGGCTGCCAGGTGACGATGGCATCCACGTTCCCGCCGGTTATGGCGGCGACGGCGTCCGGGGCCTGGACATTGATGGTGGTGATCTGGTTGCGGGAGATGCCGTGCAGGTCAAGATAGCGGCCCAGGAAAAAGTCGGCGGAACTGCCCACCGGCACGCCGACCTTTTTCCCGGCTAGATCGGCGGCTGTCTCTATGCCATGGTCCTTACGGACGACCAGCTTCATGTGGGTGAACATATCGATGCTGCCCAGGGTGGTGATATCATCTCCATCGAAAGCAGCTCTGACCACAGCCAGTTCGGCGGCGGTCGCCACGTCCACCTCGCCCCGCAGCATGCCCGCCGCGGCGGCGGAACCGGACACATAGCTGTCGTCAAGGACAAGTTCGATGCCGTTGGTCTCGAAGAAGCCCTTGTCCCGGGCGATATAGATTAGGGAATTGACCGCGGTGGATTCCATGCCGACCCGGACCGGCTGGAGGGTTTCCGGGGATCGGCCGCCGGCGCAGCTTACGAGAGCGATGACCGGAACCAGCACGAAGCTGATGATCAGGTGGCGCATTATCCGGAGATTTGGTTCCTTAGAAGCGAGAGATGCCATGGCACCTCCTGGTTTTGGTCCCGAAGCTCTACTGTATTTTATCATATGGAACATTTGTTATGCATAAACATCGTGCGAATTATATTACATAATACAGAGCAGCGATCCGGCATTATACCGAGCCGAGGTAACCTGCGATGATTGAAATTCAATTTAAACATAACACGGTTTTCTGCGAACTCAAAAAGTTACGATCTTAAATGTTGGGGCATGGTCGTTGACACCGTGTCACAGCATCGGTTAATCTAGGGGCCATCATGGAACGAATATCCATTTTCGAACTGAAGGACAAAGCGGGTTACGAACTACCGCCTCTGGTCTTCGATATCGAAAAAGGCCTGATAAGGAAGTTCGCCGAAGCCGTCGGTGATGACAGCCCCAGGTGGCAGGCCGAGGCACCGCCTTCATTGATACCAGCGTTGGGGTTCGACAAGGTATATGAGTTGCTGGCGTCGTCGGAAGAGGTGGCGGTGCTACACGGCGCCACGGAGGTCGAGTTTCATCGCCCGGTCAGGCTGGGCGATACCGTGACCATGAGAGCGAAGATCGCCTCGGCTCGGGAACGGATCTCCGGCCGCCGGACCACCGTTTTCGTCAATTTCGACATAGCCTACACCAACCAGGACAATGAGCTGGTAGCCTCCTGCCGCCAGACGGCGCTGGTGACTAAAAATGACTGATACGATTAGATTTGATGACCTCGCCGTGGGAACCGAGATACCGTCGCTGGTGAAGAATCCGACGTCGCGGCAACTGGTGATGTACGCCGGGGCTTCCGGCGATTACAATCCCATCCATTACGACCGTGACGCCGCCGCGGCGCGCGGTTTGCCCGACATAGTAGTCCACGGGCAACTGGTCAGCGCCTGCCTGATGCAACTGCTGTCCGATTGGTTGGGTGACGCCGGCTCCATCAAGAGGTTCTCGGTCAGCTACAAGGCCATGACCTTCCCCGGTGAACCGTTCACCTGCCGGGGCACGGTCACCAAGGTGCCGGATACCGGCGATAAATTGGTGACTCTCAGCATCTGGGCAGAAAACCCTCGGGGTGAGAAGACCGTCTCTGGGACAGCAGTGGTTGAGTTTTTTCCAAGTGCGACTGCCGCCTGATCCAGTTAGTCAGTTTGTTTTCCGTCGCTCCAACAATCAGTGATAAAAGTCCTGAAAACCGGATTGAGAAGTGTGTCCCAACTTATCATGACCGTCAGCAGTATCTGTGTCGGTACCTCGGGTTGGAGCTATCCCAGCGGCGAGGGCACCTGGAACGGCTATTTTTACCCGCCGGGCACGAAAAACGAGCTTGGTTTCTATAGCCAGGTCTTCGATTGCGTCGAAATCAACAGCTCTTTCTACTCTCCGGTGAACCCCGCCAACGCCGAAAATTGGGTACGGAAGACGCCGGACTACTTCAAGTTCACCGCCAAGCTGTGGCAGAAATTCACCCATCCGAAGATGTTCGAAAGCGCTACCGGCGAGGTGGCCGCGATATCGCAAGATGATGTCGAACAATACCGCAAGGGCATCGAACCGTTATTCCGGGCGGGCAAGCTGGGGGCGGTGCTGGCGCAATTTCCTCCCGGTTTCGTGAACGACCGCTCCGGCAGACAGATTCTCGAAGCCGTACTGAACACTTTTGCCGATTATCCGCTGGCCGTCGAGCTCAGGCATAAAAGCTGGAGCGATGACCCGGATACGGCGGAACTGCTGACTCAGGCTGATGCCGCCTGGGTGCAGATCGATGAACCGCAATTCAGCTTCTCCATCGCCAGAGAATTACCTTCAACCTCAAGCATGGCCTACTTCCGTTTCCATGGCCGCAATACCGCCGACTGGTGGACGGGAAATAACGAGACCCGCTACCGTTACCTGTATTCCGGAACCGAGATCGATGAACTGGCCGTAAACGTAGCAGCCGCCGCCGAAAAAAGCACCACGATGTTCGCGTTCTTCAATAATCACTGGCAGGGCTACGCACCGCGGAATGCCGTAGACTTGAAAAAGGCCGTCCAAGCGAAACTGATGTTTGACGAGTAACTCCCCGGAAAAAATATCGGATCGGGCTGGGGGGGCGGTTGCCAATCACACCCATTTTCAAGCATAATGTCAGCAATATGGGCTATTATCTTGGATTAGACATCGGATCGGTCAACGTCAAACTCTGCCTTGTCGACGAAGAGGGGCGGGTCGTCAAACGTGATACCGAAAAAATAGCCTCCGACGCCCGTTCCGCGGCGAGCGCGCTGCTTGGCCGGCTGGAACAGATTGACAGCGTTATCGGCGCCAGCGCTTCCGGCTCAGGTAAGGGTATCATCCCCGAGGAATGGGGCTGGGGTGAGCATTCCAGTCCGCTGGCCGTGGCCTCGGGTGTGCTTCGCGACCATCCGGACGCAAGGACCATCATCCAGATCGGCGGTCAGAGTTCATTGGTCATCAGCCTGGAAGACGGTCTTGATAAGCCCTGGAAAGTAACTTCCAATCCCCTTTGTGCCGCCGGCACCGGCCGTTTCCTGGAGCAGCAGGCTTACCGGCTGGGCATCACCATGGACGAACTGGCACGGACGGCGCTGGCCCACGAGGGACCGGTACCCCGTATAGCCGCCCGTTGCAGCGTTTTCGCCAAGAGCGATCTCATCCACCTGCAGCAAAAAGGCGTCTCCCTGTCCGCCATGCTGTATGCCCTGTGCGAGAGCATCGCCCGGATGATCATCTCCTTGAAGAAAGAGCCCTTCGAAACGCCGATATACCTGGTTGGCGGCGTCGCCGCCAACGGCGCAGTTCTCCGGGCTTTGAACAATCTTCTGACAACTAAAATCGGACGTCCCGTTTCGGTAGCCGTACCTCAGGACTGCCTCCACACCGAAGCCCTGGGCGCGGCGCTCCTGTCCAGGGGACATCGCTCCGAGGTGAAACCCATCCCGGCCGTGCAGCAGCAGCAGCGCTATTTTGAGACCGAACCGCTTGTGCGCCATGCCACGCCGGCACCCGCGGAATTACAGCCGGTGGCCGGGGCATGCCGGGGTTACCTGGGGATCGACGTCGGTTCGACCAGCACCAAGGCCGTTATCCTGGATGAGGTTTCAAACACGATCATCGCCAAAACATACCTGATGACCGCCGGCCGTCCTGTCGAGGCCATCAAGCAGGTAATGGCCAATCTGTTGCAAAAGGGAGCCGGCAACGTCGATATCGCCGGTGTCGGCGTCACCGGTTCCGGCCGCTACCTGATCGGCGGATTTGTCGGCGCTGATATGATCAAAAACGAGATCACCGCCCAAACCCGTGCAGCCGCCGAATTGGACCCGGAAGCCGACATTATCGAGATCGGCGGGCAGGATTCCAAACTGGTGCTCAAGCGGAACGGCGTGGTCATCGACTGCCAGATGAACAAGGCCTGCGCGGCAGGCACCGGCAGCTTCATCGACGAACTGGCCGACATGCTGGGGGTCAAGGTCATAAACGGCGACTTCGCCAGGCTGGCCTTCACCGCACCTCACACCATCGACTTGGGCACCAGGTGCGCCGCCTTCATGAGCCAGTCCATCACCTCGGCCCAGCAGGATGGGGTATCGCTCCCGGTCATAACCGCCTCGCTGGCTAACGCTATCGCTAAAAACTACCTGTCCAAGGTAGTGGCGCATCGAAAACTGGGACAACGCATCATCCTGACTGGCGCCGTCTTTTACAATGAAGCGGTGGTCGCCGCGTTCCGGCAACAACTGCCGCGGCATCATCTCATGGTCGCCGAACACCGGGAGGTGAGCGGGGCGATGGGCGCGGCGTTACTGGCCAGGGATACCTCTAAAGGGGATGAAAAATCGGTTTTCAAGGGGTTCCAGGCCCTGGTCGAGAGCGAATGCAAACTCACCGCCTTCCCCTGTTATCATTGCGGCAATACCTGCACCATCACCCAGATGAAGCTGCCTTCAGGCGCCCTGAGCTTTTACGGCAGCCGATGCGACCGCTACGACGCCCAAACCGGGCAGGCCAGAATGACAACTGCCTTCGATGAACGGGAAAAGCTCCTATTCCAGGATTATGACGAAAACTCGGGTACCGGACCGATGGTAGGTATCCCCAGGGCGCTTCTGGTTCACGACCTGGCGCCGCAACTGATCGGATTCCTGAGGGCGCTCGATGCCCGGATACGGTTGTCCCCCAAGACGACCACCAAGATCATCGAACAATCCATCGAACTGGCCTATACCGACAGTTGTTTCCCCGTAAAGCTGCTGCACGGTCACGTGGCGGCTTTGAAGGACAAAACGGATTTCATCCTTTTCCCCAGCGCCATCAGGCTCGGCATCAAGGAAGGCGATGAAAACCAGAAGTATGCCTGCCCCCTGGTTCAGGCATCGCCCTATATCGTGCGCGAAGTACTCGGTCTCGCGGGCAAACTCCTGTCGCCGGTGCTCGATCTAAGCTTGGGCAACGCTGAAGTGATCGACAATCTGACGAAGACCGGCATCACCCTGGGGGCCAGTCCCAAGAAGGCCAGGCAGGCCGCGCTGGCCGGCGTCGCCGCTCAGGCGCGGTTCGAAATGGCCCGGGCGGAACTCGGCGCGCGGGTACTGGCGGATCTGAAAGTAAGCGGCAAACAGGGCGTCGTCCTGTTGACCCGGTCCTACATGTCCGGCGACACGGGCGCCAATCTCGGCATCGCCGAAAAACTGGCTCAGCTGGGTGTCGTGCCCATACCGATCGATTTCCTGCCTCTGGAATCGATCGACGTCAGCGCCTATTCCGACCGGCCGTACTGGTCTTACGAAGGCAAATTCATCGCCGCCTCGGTTCTTATCGCCCGTGATCCCAATCTATACGGGCTGATGCTGACCAACTTCGGATGCGGCCCGAATTCGTTCATCCTGCCGATTCTCGAGGACATCATGGGCTGCAAGCCCATGGGTCAACTGGAGCTGGACGAACATGCCGCCGAGGCTGGTATCGTCACTCGGCTGGAAGCCTTTGTGGATACGATCAAGGGTTATGCCGGGGAGACCCAGCAGGAAGTGCAGCCGGCCGGCATCCGTCGCCGGACCATACCGCTCGACCGTACGACAAAGACCATGCTGATCCCATACATGGCTCCCTTTCTCAAGGTTCTTTCAGGTGTCATCGAGGCCAGCGGCGTCAAGGTCCAGGTATTGCCCGAAACCGACGAACGTAGCCTGGACTATGCCAACCAGCTTACCGCAGGTACAGAATGCCTGCCCTACAGGCTGACGCTGGGGGACTTCCTGAGATTCTGCCATGACCACGGAGATGAAGTGCCAAACTCCGAGTTCATGATGGCCAGCGCCTACGGCCCCTGCCGCTTTGGCAAGTATGCGCTGGAACAGGGTGTAAAGCTCAAACAGGCCGGTTTCGATATACCGGTCCGCTCCACGACTTCCAATAAGGCTTACCACGATATGAACCTGGGCGGGGATTTTCCGCGGCGGGCGGTCAGCGGCATCTTTGCCGCCGACTCGCTGGAAAAATTGCTGTGGCGGAATCGCCCGTACGAAAAAGAAACCGGGGCGGCGGACGCCCTGTTCGATCATTATCTTCAACGCTTTATCGAAGGCGCGCGTCGTAAAGAAGACCTTACCGCCATTCTCCGGAGAGCCGCCCACGAATTTGAATCGATCATCGATCCGGCCCTGCCCCGGAAACCCCTGGTCGGCATCAACGGCGAGATCTACCTGCGGGCCAACCGATTCGCCAACAACGACCTGGTACGGAATTGCGAAGCCGTCGGGTTGGAGGTTTCGGTCTCCCCGATGGGTGAGTGGTTCGAATACATCTTCTACCGTAGCCACGAGGACAATATCAGGTTCCGGCGTTTCCACAAGCTCCTCCAGAGTTATTTCAGGTACCGGTTCGTCGCCGGGGAGAACAAGCGCCATTTCAACGCCATCGATAGCGGCGCGGACGGGTTTCACGCCGAATCCATCGAGGATATCCTGGCGAAATCCGAAAAGTACCTCTCCCCCAGGTGCGGCAGCGAGGCAGTGGTCTCTCTCGGCGCCGGCATCAACTGGCTGGAGAACGAATCTTTCGCCGGTGTCATCTCGGTCATGCCTCACGGCTGCATGCCGGGCGGCATCGTGGCGGCCATGGCCGACAACTTCGGGACGCTGTTCCAGAAACCCTGGATATCACTGACCTACGACGGCATACTTGAAAGCAACAACCGGACCCGGATCAACA